>NZ_JAPCZO010000012.1:0-247715 GCF_025941625.1 Rhizobium acaciae | reverse complement strand
GCTGGTCGGTGTGCCGTGCCGTTGCGACGCTCGCGAAGGCGCTAAAATCGGTTCAGGCCAGACTATCGCGAGGTTTCCAGGCGGCCACCGGAGCGCAGAATGTTCAGCCAGGCCTGCGACGCTTTCTCCCCGCCTGTGCCCCCAAAATGGCAATCGTCGTAGCGGTCGTCTCCATCGAGTAGCGCATCGGAATTTACGCCCTCTCGGATACCGTGGCCGCTTTTTGACAGGGCCAGTTGCGCCCGCACGACCGCATTGTCCGGAATATGTTCCTTGAAGCCGCCGTTGCTCGGTTCGAGGCATTTCGATGCGATCGAAATGTAGACGGGTGCTTCGACCCCGTGCTGACGCAACGTGTCGACCATCGACATGAAACGTTCCTGATAGCTCTCCGCAGGGGTGCCGATAACGAGGTCCGCCTCTCCTTGCACCCAGAGGACGTTCGTTATCCGGTAACCGGAATCCTGAAGCTGTTTCACTGTATCGACCAGCACGGGATTGAAGTCGCCACCTGCCGCCCATCTTGCGACCTCAGATCCGGAATATGCGAGAGGTGCGAGGATGACGTTGTCATTTTGTCCCGATGCGATCAAATTGTTCGCAAGAAGCGTCCAATACTCTCCCCTGGTATTGGTCGATCCAAGAAGGGGCGACGCCGCGATGAAGCACCGTTTATCAAAGGCGTTTACAACGCGCGCGCCATAATTCGACCGGTGCCGTTGTCCTCCGTAGTTGGCCGCGTTCGATTGGCCAAGAATGAGTAAGACAGCAGTCCGGTCAGTCTGAGGCGGGCAGGCCACCAGCGTTTTCGATTCATCCCCGATCAGCCGTTCCTTGTCGTCGAAAGTATAACGGCTTGGAGCCGCCACCTTCTCTCCGCCAACCACTTTCTTCAGCGCGGAAAGTTGTGGCCAAGGAAAGATCTCACGTCTCGCGCTCATGCCGCCGAGAAAGTAGATGGCGATCAAGGCGGCCAAGCCGACTGCCATTGTTTTGCGCATGTCGTTGCCCTTTCAAACATCATCCGATCACATGGGGCCTATCGGACCGATCACGGCTGCTCCAGCCATGAAGGTTCCTTTACACACCAGCCACATCTGCTTTCTTCGGGCATGATCTTTGTCGTCGCGAAGATCGAGCCCCCATCGACGACCATTTCGCGCGGGGTCGCCGGAAACCTGCTCTAAACTATAGACCAGACCAGTGATTACAATCATCCGGATGGGTTAGATCGTATCTGCTATGGGCGGGTCCAGACAAAACAGCGGGCCGCCGATCGTAGGCGCGAAATCGCCGCCGGGGCAGGTCTCCAGCGGACCCGCGAACTGCTGGCAGAGGGAAGCTCTGAGTATCGCCGCAACACAAATAACAGAGCGGCTGGTCCTGGGTTCATCCCCGACCAGCCGCCGTGTGTCAGATACTGGAGACCCTGAAGGGAAGCGTTCGAAACGCTTCTGCGGGGCAGAGCCAAGGCATTGGGTTTCTCACGGGCGCCCCTGACGCTATCACGACTTGTTGATCAGGCGGCCTTTGCCGCTGTCACGGCGGCGAGCAGAATGCCGGCGGTCTCCACCGATGAACCGGGGTTCTGCCCGGTGATGAGCAGGCCGTCCTTGATAGCATAGGACGACCAGTCGTCGCCGCTGGAATAGATGCCGCCATTCTCCTTCAACATGTCCTCGACCAGGAACGGCACCACCTGGGTGAGGCCGACGCCGTCTTCCTCGGAGTTCTTGAAGCCGGTGACTTGTCTGCCCTGGACCAGCGGCCTGCCGTCGGCGGCCTTGACGTGGCGCAGCACACCCGGGGCGTGGCAGACAAAGGCGACGGGCTTGCCGGCCTGATAGAGCGATTGGATGAGGGCGATCGAATTCTTGTCTTCCGCCAGATCCCAAAGCGGGCCATGACCGCCCGGATAAAAGACGGCGTCGTAATCGTCATGGGAGACCGAAGCGAGCTTTACGGTCGAGGCAAGCACGGCCTGGGCATCCGGGTCGGCATGGAAGCGACGGGTCTGGTCGGTCTGGAAGCCGGGTTCGTCGCTCTTCGGGTCGAGAGGCGGCTGTCCGCCCTTGGGCGATACAACGGTGATATCGGCCCCGGCGTCGCGGAAGGCATAATAGGGGGCGGCAAACTCTTCGAGCCAGAAGCCGGTCTTCCGGCCGGAGTCGCCCAGTTCGTCGTGCGAGGTGAGAACCATGAGGATTTTCATCTGGAGATCCTTTCGAGACAGATGTGATCGGCTGCTTTCGATGAGGGGATCATGCTTCGGCCGCTCTCATTCCGGAAATTTATTTCTTTGATTTCAGATATGCATCCGGCAATATATCTGGATGAAGTATGACCTCAACCTCCTGCCTGTCTTCGTGGCGCTGATGGAAGAGCGCAATGTCACGCGCGCAGCCGAACAACTGGGCATGACGCAGCCGGCCGTCTCCAACGCCTTGAACCGCCTTCGCGAGACGCTGCGCGATCCGCTGTTCATCCGCGAACGCTACGGCATGAAGCCGACTGAGACGGCAGAGGCACTTGCCCTGGTGATCCGCGGGGCATTGGCGAGCCTCGATGACGTCATTCTCGGTCAGCAGGCGTTCGATCCGGCGCGGGCGACACGGCAGTTCACCATCGCCCCGAACAGCTATGTCGAGTTTGTGCTGATGCCGGTGATCGTGGCGCGGCTGCGCGAATGCGCGCCCGGGATCAGGCTGCGCCTGACGCCCTTCGGCAATGATCTGGCCGAGACCGGCGCGATATCAGGGGCAACCGAAATGGTGATCGGCCGGATCGTCGAGCCGCCTGATAACATGGTCGTGCAGCATCTCATGGATGATGGATTAGCCTGTGTCGTGCGCAAATATCATCCCGAGATCACCGAAAGCATCTCCGAGGAACAGTATCAGCGGATGCGGCATGTGAACGTGCTTCCGCCCGGCCGGATGCGCGTCGGCCTGTTCCAGATGCTGCAGCAGGCAGGCCTCAGGCGCGACGTCTCGGTCTCCGTCACCCATTTCCTGGCGGTCCCGGAAATGGTGGCCGTCACCGACTATTGCGCCACGCTGCCCCGGCTGATCTGCCATCGCCTTGCCCGCGACCCGCGTCTCAAAATCCTGCCCGTACCGGTCGATCTCGGCAGCTTCCCGGTCGAGCTGGCATGGCATGTCCGCTACCGAAACGACCCCGCCCATCGGTGGCTGAGATCATTGATATCCGAGGTGGCAAAGGATGTCTCCGACGCTGCGGTGGCAGAAGCGATGGCTGGAAACTGAAAACGGGTGTTTGAGGCCTCGGCGGTTGCACGCGTGCCCGTTCGATTGCATTGTTCTGTTTCAAGATGAGGAGAATTCCATGCCTAAGGCCGTTGGAATCGGCGGTGTGTTTTTCAGGGCGGCGAACCCGGCCGGCTTGGCTGAATGGTATCAAAAGCATCTCGGTATTGACGACCTGCACAAGTCGGTGTGGCATCAAGAGGCCGGGATGACGATATTTGGTCCGTTCTCGAAGGATACCGACTATTTCGGTCGTGCGGAACAACAATGGATGGTCAATTTCCGCGTGGACGATCTCGATGGGCTGATCGCCAGCCTGACGGCAAGTGGGATCGCGGTGGAAACCCGGGACGAGTGGAATTCGGAGGTAGGCCGCTTTGCCCGGATTCACGATCCCGAAGGTAACCCGGTCGAGCTGTGGGAGCCGGCGCAGGATTGATGGCACATGGGTCGCTCTCGACCATGCTGTCCAGTAGGCGCTGCTGAAGGCTAACTCACTTCGTCGGCTGCGATCGTACGGTCAGTTTATGTCCGTCAGGATCGCGAAGATATGCGACGAATGACCCATTTGGACGTTCCCGTGGCGGACTCTCGATCGCTGTGCCACCATGCGCGGTACCGGCGGCATGCCAGGCTAGAACATGGTCGGGGCTTGCGGCGGCGATACCGATAGTCCCACCGTTGGCTGCGGTCGCCGGCTTGCCATCAATCGGTTTCGTGATCATCAGCCGACCACCCTCGTGGGCATAGATCAGCCTGCCTCTTGCATCCATCTCGCCGGGCTTGCCTCCCAATGCAGCAAACGTGGCGTCGTAGAAGTTTCTGGCCCGCTCCAAGTCGTTGCTTCCAATCATCACGTGGGTGAACATGCTTCATCTCCAGTAAGGTAGCCAATAGATCAGTGGCCGATCCCGATAAATTCACGTGCCTTTGCTTACGCCTTCCCTGGCAAAAGAGGTCCTTCGCCCGTGCCCTCTCAGGCTGGGAAAGGGTTTCGCCACGCATCCAGTTCTTCAAGCCGTCCGTACCACGCTTGGATATGCCGAAACTCGGCGAGTGGAATCTCAGCAGAAGTTGCATAAGGAAGTGCAGCGGCCAATGCGAAATCTGCGACAGTCAGTGTCTCCCCGACCGCGACGCTGTTGTTGGCCAAATGATCGTCGAGCACGCGAGCATGGGCTCGAAAACTCGTCTTCGCATCGTCGATCACGGCGACGTCAGGCTCCCCGCCGAACAACGGCTTGATCAAGGTTTCAAACCACAGCGTTGCCCCGTGCCGGGTGAAGTGACTGGCATCCCAACTCAACCAGCGCAGCACGTCGATCTGCCGGTGGTCATGCGGCCACAAATCCGATGCGACACTGTCAGACAGCCTGCACATGATGGCGTTCGCTTCCCATAAAGTTCCCGCATCATCCTGCAGCACCGGGACTTTGCCGTTCGGGTTAAGCGCCAGGAATTCTGCGGTGCGCTGTTCTCCGCTTGCCAGGTCAACCCTGACGAACTCGACGTCGGCTTTGAGAAAACGAGCGGCAGCGCAGGTCTTCCGGGGATTGAGCGTCTCGCAATAATAGAGCTTCATCGCCGCCTTAGACATGATCCGGTCCTTCGGATTCAGTCCCGAGAAAGAAGCTCAATCGCTCGAGACTTTGCGACCAGCCGGCCTCATGACCCTCAAGGGACGACGCGCTATCAAATCCACTCTGCCGAAAAGTCATTTCCGTGCCTCCGTCGCTTTCCCTGAATGTGATGGTGACGACCGTTTCCGGGCTGTTTTCGCCGGTTGCGAGTTCCCAGGCATGTGTGAAGACAAGTCTGTACGGCGGCTCGACCTCCAGATATTGTCCGCCGACCCAATGCTCTTCTCCATTTGGTGCGATCAGACAGGCGCGGTGTCTGCCGCCGGGCCAGGCTTCAAGCCGATCGCCCACCGCCTTGAAACCGTGAGGGCCGCACCATTGCACCAACGCTTTCGGGTCGGTCCATGCCCTGAAAACCAGATCGCATGGGGCATCGAACCTTCGGACAAGAACCAGGTCGCGGGTATCGTCGGTGTCGGTCTCTTGATTAGTCATTGTCGTATCCTTGTACTTTGGACAGATAGTCATCGAGACGATCAAAGCTTTGATCCCAGAAGCGTCTGTAATCGGCGATCCAATCAGCAACTGTCTTCAACGCGGCCGGCTCGAGGACGCGGGGACGCGAATTCGCTTCACGGCCGGAGCGGATCAATCCGGCCTGTTCCAGGACCTTGAGATGCTTTGAAATGGCAGGCTGAGACAACTCGAAGGGATCAGCGAGTTCAGCCACCGTCGCCTTGCCGTTCGCAAGCCGCCCAAGAATTGCCCGCCTCGTGGGATCGGCGAGTGCGGAGAAAATCGCATCGAGCTTGTCGTCCATATATCACCATCTAGCTATATAGCTGTATGGATATATTCTGTTAGGCAAAATGTCAAAGGCATTTTTGCGTTGGATTGGCAACGAGGGGAAAGGAACTCGACCCTTGCGGGACGACGGACGGTGGAGCCTCGGCCAGGACGCCGACCACGCTTCTTTCAAGATGCGATTACGGCAAGGGCAATCAGGGTGACGAAGACGCTCAGCGGCGGCGACTTCCACGCCGAGATATCTGCGCCGCCAGCCTGAGGCCGATCTCCGTCCCTTGCGTGACACCGATCTGCATGCTAAACACTGAACTATATGGTTCAGTTTTCGACAGCTCGCCTTGATGCCTCCTTTGCCGCGCTCTCGGACGCCACGCGACGCGGTGTTCTGGAACAGCTGGGGAGTGCCGATGCTTCGATCACGGAGCTCGCAGAGACGTTCCACATGACCCTCACGGGCATGAAGAAGCACATCGGCGTCCTGGAGCAGGCGGGGCTGGTGACGACGGAGAAGGTCGGGCGTGTGCGGACCTGTAGGCTGGGCTCACGCGGGCTCGAGGAAGAGGCGGCCTGGATCGAAGCGCGCCGCCAGATCTGGAACGCACGCTTCGACGCGCTTGATCAAGTCATCGAGGCCCTGAAACGGAAGGAGAAAGCCGATGGGGGACAGAGCGAGTAACGGCCGCACGGTGGTCGAACGGAGATCGGAGCTTGAACTCGTGGTGACGCGCACCTTCAACGGCCCGGTTCGCCTCGTATTCGACGCGTGGACCAAGCCCGAGTTGTTCAAGCTGTGGTGGGCGCCGAAATCGATGGGCGTGCCCCTGCTTTCCTGCGAGATGGATGTCCGCACCGGGGGCAGCTATCGCATCACCTTCGGACACGCCGCCGCCGACGCCATGGCCTTCTTCGGCAAGTATCTCGACGTGTCGCCGCCATCGCGCCTCGTCTGGACCAATGACGAAGGCGGGGAGGAGGGCGCCGTCACCACGGTGACCTTCGAGGAAGAGGGCGGCAGGACGCTGCTGGTCCTGCAGGAACTCTATCCCTCGAAGGAAGCGCTCGACCAGTCTTTCGTCGGCATGGAAGACGCGTTGCCGGAGCAGTTCGAGCAGTTGGATGAACTTCTCATCACGCTCGGCGCGAGCGTGTGACAGCCCCCTTCAACTCAACTGATTAGACCGCTCGAACTTCGGCAAGCCGCTTGACTGCGTACTCGTCCTGCCAGCAGACGGCGGCTTCCCATGCGGCGGATGCTTGGGCGGCGATGTCATGCGCGCCGTCGTCGAGATCGGCAGCGTTGTCGGGCAGCACCAGGTCAAGGTCGGGGACGTCGACATGTGCCTCGTCCCAATCGATCAGCGCGACCCGATCCGCGGTGATGCGGATGTTGCCGGGGCTGTTGGGGTTGCCGTGGACGACGCATGTCTGACGCCCGATGAGCCGCGCCCATGCTGCTCGACATCGAACAACGGCCTCAGGCGGCATCGCGGCAAGGTTGATCCTCGTTCCGGTTTCAGTATGCAGGAGGTCGCTCGACGATCGCCAACCCGGGCGCTGCGGCCAGCCCTGCGTCAACCGATGCAGTTCGCGGAGCGTGTCGGCGACGCGACGCCAGTCGGATGCCGTCTCGGGCGGTCCGCCCTCCATGTATTTCATCACCACCAGCCCGCCCACGAACAGCCGGCCGTCAGTCGTCGGTATCGGCACCGGAACGGTCATGCCTTCACGGTCGAGGTATTGGAGCAGCTTTGCTTCCCATGCAAGATCAGCGTCGCTCCTGGAGCCGAGACGAGCGACCGCGATCTGCCCGTGGAGGCGAACGCTCCACACGTCGTTGGCAACTCCACCGGCGAGCCGTTCGATGCGAACCGCGTCTTCACCCCATTGCCCGAGTGCTTCCCATCCCATTGGCGATACCCTTGGAGGCCATGATCAAATGACGAAAGAAATACGCGTCGCGATTGTTCCCACCCGCTGTCACATCTCCGGCAGGCCGGCCTTTCGAAAGCCGTCGACAAAGTGGTCTCGTACAGATGCATCGCGCAGCGGCTGGGAGCTGAGCCAATGGCCGATCGTGAAGTGAGGGTGGGCGATCAGGAACAATTCTGCTTCTCGCCGCGCCTCCTCAAGGTGGCCCAACTGCGCAAGCGCAGCAGCCAGGAATTTGCGTGAGTTGGTCCGATACGTGTCTTCCCTGCGGAGGGTAGCGGCTGCCGCCTCATAGTCACGCGCTGCGTACTGCGCCTGCCCAAGATGACAAAGATACCAGCAGGTTGGATGGGGATTGAGCCGCAGAGCTTTTTCGATTTGCGCTAGTCCGTCGGCAATCCTGCCGTCCAGCACGGACATGTCCGACATGGCGGCCCAGGTGTCGGCGTGGTTGGGATCCAGCTCCAGGGCCTTGGCGAAGGCGGCCTCCGATTCCTCCCATTGCCGCTCATAAGCCAAAATGGTCCCCAGAACGTAACGACAGCCGGCATCGTTGGGATCTAGGTCGACCGCCTTCTGCGCTGATGTCACCGCCATCTGACGGTTGGGATCTTCGGGCTCGCCGAAATGAGTCCAGGCCAGCCAGCGGTTATAGGCGAGCAGGCCAAGCGCCTCGGCATAGGATGGCTCGAGCTTGACCGCGCGTTGGAGCAGCATATAGGCCTCACGCTCGGTTTGCGGCGACTCTTCGGTCAGCAGGCGGGCGCGCACACACAGGTCGTAGGCTTCAAAGTTCTTCGGCCGATTGCGCGGCGGCGGGATGGTCAGCCGGCCGACGAGGGCTTCGACGATCTTGGCGTTAACCTCGTCCTGTAATTCGAAAACATCTTCCACCGTCCGGTCAAATCTTTCGGCCCACAAGTGCCCGCCGCCAAGCGCGTCGACCAGTTGGGCATTGATGCGGACACGGCCCATTGCGCGTCTGGCACTCCCCTCCAGGACGTAGCGGACGCCGAGTTCCTGGGCGACCAGCTTTACATTGACCGGCTTGCCCTTGTAGCCGTAGACGGAATTGCGCGCGATGACGAACAGGCCAGCCGTCCGGGAAAGGTCGGTGATCAGGTCTTCAGTCAAGCCGTCGACGAAAGGCGCGTCCGCTTCATCCCCGCTCATATTCGTGAACGGCAAAACAGCGATCGAGGGATTTTCCGGCAGCGGCAATGTGCTCTGCAGCGCATCCGGCCAATGCCACACGTGGACCGGGCGGGTCAGGTTCTTCAGGTAGCGTTCGCCTGCATCGAAGAACCGGTCGCCGATCTCGCCGACGATCTCGCCGTGAACGCCGGCTGAAATGCAGATGCCTCCCGGCGCGGCCTGCGTCTGGAGGCGCGCTGCGACATTGACCCCGTCGCCGAGGACGTCTGAACCCTCGTCAATGACATCTCCCAGGTTGATGCCCACACGTAAAAGCAGGCGCCGGTCTCCGGAAGCCTGAACGGCAGTGGTGGCCCGTTGCATTTCCAACGCTGCCGCGACCGCTTCCACCGCGCTGCCGAATTCGATCAGGAATCCGTCGCCGACGACCTTGAAGATGCGACCTTTGTGACGCATCACAGCCGGCTCGATAGTGCCGGAACGGAGTTCCCTGAGGTTTTCAAGCGTTGCGATTTCATCTGCCTCCATCAGGCGTGAATATCCCACCACATCGGCAACGACGATGGCGGCAAGGCGACGCTGAAGAGATTGATCCGTCATCTGAGGACAAGCCCAACGACCAAATTAGCAAGTTAATTTTCAACCGCGGGTGAGTCAACAAATCGTAAGAGGTAATGTCCTAGGCGGTCTCCACCTCGATCGAGCAGTCATACTCCTTTGTGAACGTCTGGCTGCGAGCGGGGCTTCGGCGGAAGTGCCCAGTTCTGTCCGGGGAGACCCGAACTGCAACTGCACTGCATTTCTGGCTAACTCTCCAGATGCGGCCAGTCTCCTTCCAGCCCCATTTTGGTCATCGCCAACCCTTCGATATGGCCGCTTTTGGCGCAAAGCTGCCGTTTGTAGCAACCCGAACGCTCCGCTTCGGGATCGCCCATCGCTAGTCGCCGCTTTCCCTAACCAACTCCCATAAATCGACCTTCTCGGCGCGTCCCTTGACCGGCACCAGGCCCAGCGGGCGGAGGTCGAAGCGGGTGCCGACGGCCTCGTATATGGCGGCGCTCACCAGGATCGAGGTGTTGAATTCCTTGTTCAATCCTTCCAGCCGCGAGGCGACATTGATCGTGTCGCCCATGGCTGTGTATTGCTGCCGCGAGATCGCACCAAAACTGCCGACGACCGCCGGGCCGGTGTGCAATCCAAATCGCGTGACGAGCGCGGGACGGCCATTCCGGCGGTTGGCTTCATTCAACTCGTCGACAGCCGCTTTCATCGCAAGCGCGCATCGGCAACCGTTTTCGGCGTGTCTGGCATCCGGAACAGGCGCGTTCCACATCACGAAAATGGAGTCGCCGAGATATTGCACGACTGTGCCGCCGTGGCGTTCGGCGATGGTGTTCAACAGTTCGAAATAGGCCGACAGCGTGTCGACCACGTCCTCGGGCGAATGTTGCTCGGATATGGTGGTGAAGTCTCTGATGTCGGTGAAGAGCACGGTCACATCCTGCCGCTGCGCCTTGACGGCGGTTCTTCCCTTGGGATCGATGATCCGCCTGACGACTTCACGCGGAACATAGAGGGCAAACTGACCGATGGCATGGCGGCTTGCCGCCAGCGCGCTCGCCAGCGTGTTGATCTCCGATATGAAGGAGTGGGACACACCTTTCTCGCCGACGTCGAGATCGCCGATCCTGCGCGCCTCGTCGGCCAGCCGATAAAGGGAGCGGCTGACCATGCGCGACAGCATCACCGAGGCAGCGACGCCCGCGATCACGAAGGCGCTGGCAATCAGGAGATTGTGCATGAGCAGCCGATTGGCCTCAGCCACCAGATCTTCCAGGGGCACGACGATTGCGGCGACGCTTCCCTTGAACAGACCGGACACACCGACAGGGGCGATCTGCAGGATCTGGCGTTCGCCATCGAGATCGATCCGCACCACGCCGCCGCTTGCAAAGGCCGGATCCCGCCTGAGCCTCGCCACCGTTTCGAGGCTCGTGTCGTAACTGTCTTTCGTCGTATCGACGGCAACGGCGCCATCGGCATTTTTCGACCATGCGTCGAGAAGCCTGTTCATGATTGCCGGGTCGGAATGGGCGATCAGATCATCGGCGTCATCGATGATGTAGGCGCGCGCCCGCGGCGCAATCTCCTGCGCATCCAGCAGGCGGCTGATAGTCATCAGGTGGATGTTGATGCCGACGACAACCTGATCGTCGTCTCTCATCGGTGCTGCGATCGTCAGCGTTGGGAGCCGCAGCGTTCCTGCAACATACGGTCCGACGGATACTTCCTCGCTGTGCTGGATGACGAATTGGTACCAGGGGCGTTGCCGCGGATCGAATGATGCATAGTCGACGTCACGCTCGGCGATCGGCCTTGCCTGGCGGTCGAGGAAGCGAAACGTCGATATGACGTCCGGGCCTTGTCTGCGTGCTATCGTGCGGATCGCAAAAGCCGTGCCATCAGGTGCTGCGAGGATCCGGCGGACATCCTGCCTTTGCGTGTTGATGACCTGCAGATACGAGCCGTCAGGATAGCCCGTGTAGACGCTCGTCGCGTTGGGGACGTTTCTGAGAACCTCGAGAAAGAATTGCTGTTTCGCCGTGATATCCTGGGGAGGCGGGGAGGTGAGCTGCGGCAGGGTCGATGCCAGTGCCACCGCCTCGGTGCCGCCCTGCAGCGTATTGCGGTACCCCTCGATCAGCCGCAGGCTCATCTCGCGCATCTGCTGCACGCCCGCACTGACGGCAGCATCGCTTCCTTGCCTGAACGCCAGCCAGATGATCGGCGTCGACGTGCAAAGCAGCGATGCGACGACCAGGACGCCGAGATGCAGTCTTAGGGGTTTGGACCAGTGCACGAGATTTCCCCCGAAATGCGGACACGTCTCAGCACACGAGGCATAGCCAACGATGGCAGCTAACCGCTTTTTGAAAACTTACACAAGGCGGTGAGTGCGGTCACACCGCCGCTGCACGTTTCGGCAGAATAGATCGCCGACGGTGAGAGCGGTCGCCGATCATGCCCGCATGCGCCGCTGCCGTTGCTCCAGCCGTCACCCCACGCTCCGTCCTCCTGGGGCTTGACCTGAGATCCACTCTCGTCTCCAACAGCCGCGGGCATGGATCCCAGGCTCAAGGCCTGGGATGGGATCACGAAGGGTGGGGGCGTCTTGGCCGGATCTCCTGCAACTTCGGCCCCCATCCGGCAGCCTAGCTCATCGGCTTCTGATTAGGGTGCGCCACCAGGAATTCGGCAAGGAAGGGGTTCTCGGTATGGCGTTTCTGCTCGTCTGCAATCAGGAATTCGGCTCCCAACTCTGCCCGAAGCAATGCAAGAAGCTGCTCCACATCGTCATTGAAGCGCTCGCACTTCGCTTGTGTCCAAAGGCTAGGGTCAGGCTGGTAGAAAGGATTGAGATAACCAGCGTATTCTTGATCCAGCCGGTGAATGAGGGATTTGAGTGTAGGAGACAATGAAATTCGGGGAGGCTCCGTAACACGCCCTTGAAGGTCGTAAACAGCGGCATCAAGCGGTCCAAATCCCAACGCGGATCGGGTAGCTTCATCACCGGCCCACAAGCAGCCACCTGCGCCACAATCAAAGAAGAAACGGAGTGATCCCTTTGTCATGGCGGGAATAATCATATTTTGAGAGATGGACGCAAGGACATCATTTGACCGCTGTTGGCGCATTGCGAACTTGGTGCTTGTTGGGCAAAGTCGTTCCATCGGCTGGATGCTCTTGGTGGAAGATGCGGATACTGAAAATCCTGGGAGGCGTGGGCCTTGTTACCCTCGTCGCATTCGCAGCTGTCGTCGTTTGGTCCGGATTTGAAGTCGATCGAATGATATCGACGTGCCATGACAACTCCGCGGCCGAATACATTGCCGACATGAAGGCGCGACAGGCTTATTGCGGAGAGTTTGGGGCGAATTCGGCAGGACCCCTGCCGCGAGGTCAGTAACTGCGTTAAGCCCATGCAGTTGCTAAACTGGCGCCACTTCGCCTTTGGCGCAATCCAGCCGGGAGCTTCGTCGTCTGTCGGTTTCTTGATCTTCGAATGAGGCCATCGAAGCCGGCGTTCAAAGTAGAGAGCCCAGTCACGCAGGCCACGTTCACGAGATTGAATCCATGGTGCGGACCGATGACGGAAAGCTGCGGCATGCGTGTTTTGGGGGGCTCCGCAAGGTTCAGGATAAGGCGTCGCTTTATGCAATTGAATGAGGATGTCCGTTTCAGCCTCACGTAATCAAGGCGAAATAGATATGCCTATGCATAAGGAAAGACACCGATGCCGAAAGCACTCCTGAACCCGCATATGCGACTAAGCTTCACAGCAATTCTTGCTCTATTGGCTGTTGGTCTAAGGCCAGCCGCCGGATTGCCTCGATGCCCTCCTCAGGATGAACTGCTGGGGAAAGCGAAGATCGTGGTGGAGGCGCGCGTGAAATCGCTGTCGATCGGCGAATCCGATTTCCTAGCTAGGGACATACGACTCTCCGACGCGGTGGATAAGGGCAGATCTGGAGATCAAGAGAGTTATCAAAGGCAAATTCCCGGGAAAGGAGGCGACGGTGTACGGTGCCGTATATCCCCCAGGGCCTTTCGGGGAACTGACCACGATGGCGTTATCTTACGGTTTCGATGGCCGTGACACCTTCGTATGGGAGCTTTCGCGCCGCGAAATCGGTGATGATGTGGCGTTGTTTTCAATGAACGCCTGCAACTATCACAAATTCCCCGACGGGGCAGTTGCTCCCCGCTGATCGACGGTGTCGCATCGCGATTGGCGCATGTCGCCTCACGCCGGCTTCCGCCGCATCTGCGTGACGCTCCGCCAGACGGCCGAGACCAGGAAATAGAAGGCGCCGAGGCCGGCATATCCGGCGATGTTGGCGATGCAGGGTGGTTCCGGCATTTGCGCCTGGGCGATGAAGAACGCACCGGCCACGGCGGACTGGCCGCCGCTGAGGATCATCGCCCACTGGCCGTCATCGGTCTTCCAGCGCCGGACAGCGGTTCCAAGCTGCAGCAGACCGGAAAAGATTGCCCAGAGACCGAAGACGCCGAGAACCCAGTTCATGCTCATCGTAAGCGCGACGATCACGGCCGCTCTCGTCACCGCGCTGACGGCGACGTTGATCGCCTGGTTGCGGCTGTTTGCCAGTCGTGACCGACGGAACGGGTCGAAGTTGACAGTCCGCCCAAGCATGACATATGCGTTTCGGAACGGTAATGGATTCTGCCGGGCATCAAGCCAAACCGCTTCCCCGATGAAGCTGATGACTCCTACTCAACGCGAACCACGCGAAGGAGTAGATTCGTGTCTGGAATTCATCTGTCGTATCCCCATTTGATTGCCGTGCTCGATGGAGCGTCGCGCCTATGACGCCCGCTTCGATATTCGGTCTTCGTTTGCAGCAAATCCGCAGCCTGGCAAAATGGATCGCCGTCGTTGTTCCGATGGCGATTGCCGTTGGATCGCTCGTGGCCCTCTTCCTGGGGAGCCTTGATCGGGCGACGGAACTGCGCTTCGAATATCCATGGCTGATCTACTGCATGCCGATCGCAGGCTTCGCCATGGTCTGGGCCTACGGGAGGTTCGGGAAAGCTGCTGAAGGCGGCAACAATCTTATCGTCGATCAAATCCATGAACCCGGCGGCGGCGTGCCGCTGCGCATGGCTCCGTTCATCCTGGTGACCACCGTGCTGACACACCTTGTCGGCGGCTCGGCAGGGCGAGAGGGAACAGCCGTCCAGCTCGGCGGCAGCCTGGCCAGCGCCTTCGGCAAAGTCTTCAAGCTGTCCCCTGCCGATGTCCGCATCCTGCTGATGGCCGGGATCGCGGCGGGCTTCGGCGCGGTCTTCGGCACCCCGATCGCGGGTGCGGTCTTTGCGCTGGAAGTGCTCACCATCGGCCGGATGCAATACGAGGCTCTGCTTCCGGCACTGTTGGCGGCCGTCATCGCCGACTGGACCTGCCATGCCTGGAGCATCGGCCACGTTCACTATTCTATCGCCTATCTTGGCGGCGTCGGGGAGGCGGTCGGCTTCCATCTCGACGCTCTGCTGATGCTCAAGGTGGTCGTTGCAGGCGTCGCCTTCGGGTTGGCAGCCCATTTATTCGCGGAACTCTCGCATTTCGCATCATCTGCCTACAAGGCGATCCTGCCTTACGCCCCGCTACGTCCCGTGCTGGCGAGCGCCATCCTCATCGGCCTCGTCTCCTATCTCGGAACCACCGAATATCTCGGCCTCGGCGTCTGGTCTCCCAATCCGGAGGACGCGACGATCGTCGGTTTCTTCCGCCCCGACCACATCGACTACTGGAGTTGGGCCTGGAAAGGACTGTTTACCATCGTCACCCTGAGCGCAGGTTTCAAGGGCGGCGAGGTCACGCCTCTTTTCTTCATCGGCGCGGCACTTGGAAGTGCGCTCGCCGGTGTGCTCGGCGCGCCGCCGGACCTGTTTGCGGGCCTCGGCTTCGTGGCGGTGTTCGCAGGGGCCACCAACACGCCGCTCGCCTGCATGATCATGGGGATCGAACTGTTCGGAGCGACACACTCCGTCTATCTCGCCGTCGCCTGCTTCGTCGCCTATCTCTGCAGCGGCCATTCCAGCATCTATCTCTCCCAGCGTGTCGGCGTGCCGAAGACGGCTGCCGCCGGCAACATCCCTCCCGACATTTCCGTACGCCACATGCGCGACATGAACGCAAAGGCCATGGGCGACGTCGTCAGTCGCGTGCGGCTGCGCTCCATTCGGACAACCGCAAACCTTCAGGAAAGGCCAATCGTCATGACCAGCCACAAGCTCTCCTCCCGCGAGGTCGGGATGGTCCGCATCTATATGAAGCCGCGCGAGAAGGCGGTCGGCAAGGGCGGCTGGTTCGGCGGCGGCAAGCCGCTCTACCGGGAACTGGTGATGCAGGCCAAGGCCGCCGGCATCATGAACGCCGTCGCCCACCACACCCATTTCGGCTACTCCAACAGCGGCAAGCTTCAGGACGAAGGCTTCGAGATACCCAATCCCGACCTGACCATGTGCGTCGAACTGATCGCCGACCGTGGGCAACTCGAAGAGTTCTGCCGCACGCATGGGTCGATCCTGACGAACAAGGTGATCATCTACAAGCACATCGAGCATTGGGATGTGCTGGGTCACGAAATCGCCACCGACGAGGCTTTGAAGGAGGCCGTCCTTTGAGAAGATGGGAATGATCGATCCGGTCCTTCTCCCGTTTGTCGGGCTATTGATGATCCGGTTCAGCGCACAGGGGAATAGAGCATGAAGAACCTTCTCACGAGCTGGCCGCTCTGGGCGCTGCTTTCGGCGGGATTTGCAGCCCTGACGGCGATCTTTGCGAAGGTCGGCGTCGAGAACGTCAATTCCGATTTTGCCACCTTCTTCCGCACCATCATCATTTTGATGGCGGCTGGCCTGATGCTCTACGTCACGGGAAACTGGCAGGAGCCGTCGTCGGTTTCGCCGCGAAGCTGGCTCTTCCTCGTCCTATCCGGCCTTGCCACGGGCGCGTCGTGGATTTGCTATTTCCGGGCCCTCAAGCTCGGCGATGCCGCGCGCGTGGCCCCCATCGACAAGCTGTCCGTCGTCTTCGTCTCGGTGTTTGCGGTGCTGTTCCTCGGAGAACGATTGTCGCTACCCAACTGGCTCGGCGTGGCCATGATCGCGGGAGGAGCCGTGCTTGTCGCCTACCGGGCTTGAGATCAACAATCAGCAGGGAGCGAGCCGGAAGAAGCCGATCGACAACGTCATCCTTCCGGCTCGAGGCTGCCTGGCGGCGAGGGAACCCGCAAACGAGCCGTCGGGAATTCAGGTCGCTCCGCACCGGTCGGCAGCAGGTCTGTGAAAACACAGGTCGGGAATTTAAAAAACGCAAACGATGCCGGGAAACGAAGCGAGGATCTCCAGATTGAAGCAGACTCTTAGAACGTTGGCAAAGCGTGCCGGCCTCACAGTTCTCGGCACCGTGGCACTCCTTGGCAGCTATCTCGGCTATCTCCAGCTGTCTGGAAACTTTGCACCTGTGATCGCTGGCGAAGTATACCGGTCGGCGCAACCCTCACCTGCGGATATCCGCGAATATGCCGCGCGGAATGGCATTCGCTCCATCATAAACCTTCGGGGCGAGAACGTAGGAAAGGCCTGGTACGACGAAGAAATAGCGGTCTCCAAGGAATTGGGCATTACGCATATCAACTTCGGTATGAGTGCCCGTCGGGAGCTCGATCAGAACAAGGTCGAAGAGTTGCTTGCAACGATGCGGAGTGCTCCAAAACCCATCTTGATCCACTGCAAGGCGGGTGCGGATCGCACGGGTCTGGCTTCCGCCCTATATCTCGCGGCTGTCGCCAAACAGGGGGAACAGGCCGCAGAGGGCCAAATCTCGTTCTATTTTGGGCACATCTCACTCCCGTTCATTCCTGAATACGCGATGGACCGGACATTCGAGGCAATGGAGCCGATGCTCGGCCTCATCAGCAACTGAGCAGAGTGGATTTCAGCATGCCAGGCTCCGACGTTCCGTGCCGGTCGGCGCACTCGCGGCTCAGGCCCGCTTCCGCCGCATCTGCGTGACGCTTCGCCAGACGGCCGAGACCAGGAAATAGAAGGCGCCGAGGCCGGCATAGCCGGCGATGTTGGCGATTGACGGCGTTTCCGGCATTTGCGCCTGGGCGATGAAGAAGGCGCCTGCCACCGCGGATTGGCCGCCGCTGAGGATCATCGCCCACTGGCCGCCATTGGTCTTCCAGCGCCGGATGGCGGTTCCAAGCTGCAGCAGGCCGGAAAAAATGGCCCAGAGGCCGAAGACGCCGAGAACCCAGTTCATGCTCATCGTCAGGGCGACGATCACGGCCGCTGTCGTCACCGCGCTGACGGCGACGTTGATCGCCTGGCTGCGATTGTTTGCCAGGCCGCCGTTCCGCGCTGCGTCGATGAGGTTGGCGGCGGCATCCCAGGCCGGGTAAAGGATCAGCAAGGCGGCCGCGACGGCAAGCGACTGCTGGCCGGCCGTCAAGGCGGTTGCGACCCAGATGGCGGAAAAGGCTGCTCGGGTGAAGTAATAGCGCGTCAGCCACTCTTCCCTGTCGCCGGACGCGACGGTGGTTTGATCGGTGGTCATCATGATCTCTTTCCTGAATGTGATGGTGTTGGTCTGATAGGGGCGGGCTCACCGCCATACGCGGTGGCGTCCGTCATCGGGGTTGGATTTCCTGGGCTTGCCGGAACTTTCGAGTCCATCGCCTGCAAGTCAGGCGACATTCCCCGGTAAATCGCCGGTCGAACCGGGGGCGTCCCGGCCGACCGGCGACGACGTGGTCACATGGGCGGGACCACGCCATTTTTGCCGACAAGCACCTGATGGGCGAGGGGGCCAGAGGCAGCCTCTTCGGCGGGGATGAAGACGACGGCGCCGGGGAGGAGATCGTCCTTGGTGGCCGGAGCGATGGTCACGACCGGCGTGCCGTCCGGAATGGCGATCTTCTTTTCCTTGCCGTGATAGGAGACGGTGACGGTGCGGCCGTCGACGCCCTTGACGGCATCGGCCACGGTCGCGTTGGTCATGCTGCTGTTGGGCTTGAGATCCCAACCGTAGCTGCCTTCACCGGCACCCTTCATCGCCGGCGGGAAGATCAGCACCTCAAGCGCGCCGTCACCGCCGCCTTCACTCGGAAGGGAGGCGATGCCGACGAAGTCGCCCGGCTTGATGTCGGTGACCGCGGCATTTGCGACGCTCGCCAGTTTCCAGCCGTCGGCGAGGGTGACATCGACCGTCTCTCCCTCGCGGGTCTTCACCGTGAGAGCGGAGCCGCTATAGCTGACGATGCTGCCCCTGACATGGACCTGCTCGGCCTTCTGGTCTTCGGCATGGACGGGCGCCGCCGACGCGATAGTGGTGAGCCCCAGGAGGAGGGCGGGGAGAATGTTCTTGATCATGTCGTTCTTCCTACTAGTTGGTAGTTTTATTGAACGTCGTTATTGCTCCGGGCTTTATTCCGCCCGGAGCTTTATCGAGCGGCAGTCGGAGACAGCCGCTCCAGCGTGGGGGCCAGAATGGTGGCGAAGATCTCCGGGGTCCCGTAAGCACGGGCTGAGAGCATGGCGCCATGAACGGAGGCCATGAAGGCTTCAGCCTCGACGCGCGGTTCGCTCGACAGCGTCAGACTGCCGTCCTCGGCACCGCGTTCCATCACCGCGGTCAGCCAGGCCGAAAGAAAGCGGAAGAAGGCCTTGACCTCGGCTGCGACCTCCGGCGGCAGCGCCGGCAGTTCGCTCGCCAGCAGGGCGCACATGCAAAAAGGCCGGCTGGCGTCCTCGATGCACTGGGCCCAGTGGCCGGCATAGGCTTCGAGGAGCGCGAGCGGATCCCGCACCTGTCGCTCGAGGCCCGCAATACCCGCCTCGGCATCTTCGCGATATCGCACGACAAGCGTGCGCACCAAGTCGGTCTTGCTGGGAAAATGGTGATGGATGCTCGCCTTGCGGATGCCGACGACAGCAGCGATATCGGCATAGCTGAAGCCGTTGTAGCCTCCGGTCGTGATCAGTGCACGGGCGGAGGCGAGGATCTCGTCGGACGTCGTCACAAGGTTGCTCATGGGTTTTGTCTACCTTCCAGTAGGAAGGCTGTCAAGCGGAAAACAGATTTCTGCCGTCAGCGGTCATGGAGCTGGCGAAAGTGATGGCGGCATCGGTTGTGGCGAGCGGCCTTGACTCGCCTCGGATACCCAGAACATAATCAGAACACCTAATATGTGGGATGGAGTTCTGGATGTGCGGCCGCGTCTATATCAAGACCTCGCTTGAGGAGCTGGTGCGCAATTTCGCCTTCGCGGAGCGAGGCGCGATCGATGCGCTCGGGAACCGATTTCCGCGCTACAACGGCGCGCCGACGCTGGATTATCCAATCATCATTCGCGACATGGTCCGCGAGCCTGAAATCATGGGGCCGGTGTTCGCCTCGGCGCGCTGGGGTCTGATGCCGGCATGGATGAAGCCGGGAGGGCGTCCGCCGCCAATCAATGCGCGCTGTGAGGGCATCAGTACCAACGGCCTGTTCCGCTCGGCCTACAGGTCGCGCCGTTGCCTGGTGCCGATCAACGGCTTCTTCGAATGGAAGGATATCTTCGGCACGGGCAAGAACAAGCAGCCCTATGCGATCGCCATGGCTGACGGCTCGCCCTTTGCGCTCGCCGGCATCTGGGAGACGCGGCGCGACAATGACATAGAGACTCGGAGCTTCGCAATTGTCACCTGCGAGCCGAATGAGATGATGGCACAGATCCATGATCGGATGCCGGTCGTCCTGCATCGTGAGGATTATGAACGCTGGCTGTCGCCGGAACCCGATCCGAACGACCTGATGAAGCCGTTCCCGGCGGAACTGATGACCATGTGGCCGATCGGCCGCAATGTGGGTTCGCCCAAGAATGACACGGCTGACATCATCGATCCGATTGACCCCGATCCGGAACCGACGCTGATCTGAATTCACCGGCTCGGGCGGGAGCCATCCATCAACCATGCGGTCAAAGAGAACCTCGCGAGAGGACAGGACGACGCATGCCAGAACAAATCACATGGAAATCGTGGGAACATGTCAGCGGCCGGGAAATCAAATACAAATGGCGGCACGCCTGGAGGGAGAAACCTGGCGACGATTACGTCGCTTTTGACGGCGATACCCAGATCGGAAGGATATTCCGGTCACAGGCAGGCGGAGGGATCGATAATCGATGGTTCTGGATCGTGGCGACAGACGGCAACCATCGATTGGATTGGCCGTCGGCCGGATACGAGGACAGTGCCTATGTCGCCTCAAGGCGGCTGGAAATGATCTACGAGAGCATCAAAGGCGGGAAACCAAGGACGGCGCACCCATGAGCATCGAAGGCCATTCGAGTGCGCCGGGGGCGAATGTGATCGTTGAACATTATTGCGAGCACCGGCTTGCCGACGGCACAGGCTGCAAGGAATGGGGAGGCTGGGGCCACAGCCCATCGCCGGCCGTGCCAACGTGCTGGTGGTGTTTTGAGCATTTCCCGCATAAATCATACGAACAGGAACAGGCACTCAGGCGGAAGCCGGAGGCGGCCGAGGGTGGGAAAATCACCCAATGAAGGCTGGCTGATTGATGTTCCGCCATCAGCCGTCGGTCGAGACGGTGACGGATTTCCACGCCTCGATCTCTTGCTGCAGGCGAACGATCCTCTCCGACACATGCCTGAGGGCGTCGCTGCCAAGCAGCAGCTGCGGCGGCGGATTATCGGATTCGATGAGCTTCAGAACCGCTGCGGCCAATTTGGCGGGATCGCCGAGCTGCTTGCCGCTGACGGCCTGTCGCGCCTCGCGTATCGGGTCGAACAGCCCATCATAATCGGCGATCGACCGCTCCGTGCGGACCATCGATCGCCCGGCCCAGTCCGTCCGGAAGGAGCCGGGGCAAAGGGTTGTCACATGGACGCCGAACGGCGCCATTTCCGAACGCATCACTTCCGATATGCCTTGCAGCGCAAACTTGCTGCCGCAGTAATAGGCGATGCCGGGCATGGTGATCATGCCGCCCATCGACGTGACGTTGACGATGAACCCTTGGCGCCGCGCGCGAAACCGCGGCAGAAATGCCTTGGCGACGGCGACGGCGCCGAAGACGTTGACCTCGAACTGACGCCGCATCTCTTCGATCGGCGACTCCTCGAGCACGCCTTCATGGCCGTAGCCGGCATTGTTGATCAGCACGTCGACCGGCCCATGCTCCTCCTCCGCCTGGTCGACGACATCATCGATACGGTCGAACTCAGTGACGTCGCAAAGGACCGGCCGCATGCCAGGCAGGGTTTTGGCAAGCGCTGTCAGCGAGGTTTGCGAGCGCACGGTGCCAATCACCCTGTGGCCCGCCTGAAGCGCCGCGGACGCAATGGCGAGCCCGAAGCCGGAATTCGATCCGGTGATGAAGAAGGTCTTTCGTGACATCAGCGATATTCCTTGATTGAGGATAGGATTTGACAAATAGTATGAAGAATCACGTGTTTCGATGGCGGATTCTCTCAATATGTTGCCAAATCCTATGCAAGGTAATCGCGGCCCATCCAGGCGAGGGGAGATGGTCGCGCTGGCCGGACGTCTCGCCCCCCGTCACGGATACAATCCGACCGCGCTCGCTCCCGTCCGCATCCTGCGCACCGAAGCCGTGCTCCACGACATCCCGGTGCTCTATAGACCGGGCGCGGTTTTTGTCTTGCAGGGCAGCAAGCAGGGCATGCTCGAAGGCGAAGTCTTCCTCTATGATGAGGAGCATTATCTGGCGGTGTCGCTGCCCGTCCCATTCCGGATGACGTCGACGGCCAGTCCCGAGCGGCCCTTGCTCGCGGTCTATGTCGAGTTCGATATGCAGATGGCGGCCGAGATCGCACTGCAAGCGGAAAAACATGCCGAA
Source organism: Rhizobium acaciae (assembly GCF_025941625.1). Lineage (NCBI taxonomy): Bacteria > Pseudomonadati > Pseudomonadota > Alphaproteobacteria > Hyphomicrobiales > Rhizobiaceae > Rhizobium > Rhizobium acaciae. The sequence continues at coordinate 225,516 of NZ_JAPCZO010000012.1, read as the reverse complement.
CTGCCAGGCGACGAGCCGAGAAGTCTCGTGTCGAGCAGGATGTCTGATGATATCGAGGATGTCCTGCTGCGCCTGCTGATGACGCTATGCAGCAGCGTCGAGACGGATGTGCTTGGCGCCGGCATTCTGCGCGAACTGCACTACCGCGTCCTGGTCGGTCCGCAAGGCGGTGCGATGATCGCTGCCCTTCAGCAGAGAGGCAGATCCGGAAAAATCATTCAGAGCCTGGCCTGGCTGCGGGAAAACTATGGCCTGGAGATCGCCGTTACCGATCTGGCAAGGGAGGTGGGGATGAGCGTTCCCTCCTACCACGTCCATTTCAAGGGTCTGACCGGCAACAGTCCGATGCAATACGTCAAGGCGATGCGCCTTCACGAAGCAAGATTGATGATCGCCCGCCGGACGAGAACGATCGCCGAGGTCGCGGCTTCGGTCGGCTACGCCAGCCCGGCGCAGTTTAGCCGCGATTTCAAACGGCATTTCGGGCGTACGGCATCGGAAGAGATCAAGTGGGTCCAGCGCCATCTTGGCGAACTGGGTGACGATCACGGCTAAAGCATGTCTCACGCGCCCGACGGTGCAACGGCCCGCAACGCGGTCCTGACGATCGCATCGCCGAACTCCGGCGAGACCGGGCGATGGCCGACCAAGAGCCGGAAGAAGACCGGTCCGTAGATCATGTCGAGCAGCGCCTCCATATCAGGCGGCGGAACGATCTCTCCCCGAGCCAGAGCCTCCTCCAGGATGACCCGACCGGCGTTGCGGCTCGACAGGATCACCTGATTGCGGAAGGCCTTGGTGAATTCGCTTTCCGGGTCGGCGGCCGCAAGTGCCATCGTGATCTGCCGTCCGCGAGTGCTCGCAAAGGCAGTCACCAGTCCGCTCATCTGCGCGCCGAGAGCCGCCTGCGCCGTGCCCCCTCCAACCTCCGCTTCCGGTAGCCGGTTGACCAGGAGAGCGGCCATCGCCAGTTCCTGCGCGTTGGCCCAGGAGCGGTAGATCGTCGGCTTGCCGACACCGGACCGTGCCGCCACCGCTTCGATCGTCATGCGGCCAAAACCTTCGGCCATCAGGATTTCATGGGCGGCCTCCAAGGCACGCCTCTGCGCGGCAGCGCTTGGCGGCCGCCCTCGTTTCTTCGGTGTTGCATTACTCTCTTGACTCATAACTTTACGATACGTAACGTTAATAAAGGACCCAGTCAAGGAGGATCATCCATGCCGAGTTTTGCCCGAAAAGTGAGCGCCTACTTCATCGTCAAGGATGCGGCACGGGCCATCGACTTCTACAAGGAGGCTTTCGGCGCCACGGAAGTCTTCCGCATGACCGATCCTTCGGACGGACGGATCGGCCATGCCGAGCTGCGTTTCGGAGAGACACTGATGATGTTGGCAGACGAATATCCGGACTTCGGCGCCCTGTCTCCCGATGCCGTCGGAGGCTCGCCGGTGACCTTCCACATGGACACGGTGTCGACCGACGCAGCACTGGCGCAGGCGCTGTCGGCCGGGGCGACGATGTTGCGCCCGGCGACCGACCAGAGTTTCGGCGAGCGGGTGGCGCAGGTGCTTGATCCCTTCGGTCATCGCTGGATGTTGTCGCAAACCATCGAGCAGGTCACGCCTGAGGAGATGCAACGCCGCTGGAACGAGGACATGTCGGCGTGAGTGCCGCAGCCTTTGAAGCGCTCGAGGAGGCTGAGCGCGCCTTCAACGCGGCGATGGTTTCCAACGATCCCACCCAGATCGCCGCCTGCATCACGCAGGACTGGGTGCTGGTGACGCCTGAGCGGGGGCCCATCCCTGCACAGGCTATTCTTTCGGCGATCGGATCCGGTGTCTTGAGCCATGACACGATGACCAAGACGACGCATCACGTCCATCTGCTCGGCAATGTCGCCACGGTTACCGGTCGCGGGCAGAACACGGGCATGTTCCGTGGCGAACCGATATCAGCCGACGAATGGATCACCGACGTCTATCACCGGGAGGGTAACAGGTGGCGGTGCGTACTGACCCACCTCACCCCTGTTTGCAGCCCCTTGGAAATCCCTCCGATTCAAGACAAGATCATCCCGCTCTAGCTGGGGGGACTCTGATGGAAAACCACGAGCCGTTTTTACGCGAGGCGATTGCACTCTCGAAATCCGCGCTGGAAAACGGCGACGAACCGTTTGGCTCGGTGCTGGTGAAGGACGGCAAAGTCATCCTGCGCGCCGAAAACAGCGTCTTCACCGGCCACGATATGACCAACCATGCCGAGATGAACCTGGTCAAACTGGCGGCGCAGCACTACGACACTGCTTTTCTCGCCGGCTGCACGCTCTACACCAGCACGGAGCCCTGCGCGATGTGCTCCGGGGCGATTTACTGGTCGGGCATCGGACGCATGGTGTTTGCCTGCTCCGAAACGCGGCTTAGCGAGATCGCCGGGATCGGGTTGAGCGTGCCGAGCCGGGCGGTGCTGCAAACCGGCGCGCGCAACGTCACTGTGGTCGGCCCGACGAACCTCGAAGACGAAGCCGCCGAAGTCCATCAGCAATTCTGGCCGAAGCATCTGGGCAAGGCTTAGAGCCTCATCAACAGCTCCTGAACCTAGAACAGAGTGAGAGCCTGACGTCGCGTGAAAACCGCGCACACTTTCGGCATCATACTCTGGCGCCATTGCCTTGTTTTCTCCGGCATCTGAACTACGGTGCCGGTGGACATGGAAGGCGCAAAAGTGACCAAGAAAAACCGTAGCAAAACGCGGTCGGGACAACACACCGCCGACGCTCCAGCGGTCGATGCGTTCACCCGGAGCGCGCTTCCGTCGGATCTGACGTGGCTGCCGGATATGATGGCCGTTGGAAAGTCACCGCTTACCGCTGAAGCCTATGTAGAGGCCTATCTCGCTGATCCCGGCGAGTGGTATTGGACGACGATTTTACTGCACGATCCGAGAGAGATCGTCTTGAAGCGAGTGCTTGCCATTATCGAGCAAGCCCAATTGCCTCGCCACGAAAAGGCGCTCGGTCAAGTGGGCGCCGGCCCGCTCGAAGACATGATGTCGGAAGACTTGCTGGATCGTCTCCAACATTGGCTGCCCTTCACGCCGGCCATGCGCCATGCGCTCAGTCAGGTCCGAATGTCCAGCGAACCTCCTGTCTTGCAGCAGCGGCTGAAGGCCATGCTCTCGCGGTAGCGCCTTCACCGGCGGCGGGCATGGATCCCGGGCTCGAGGCCTGGGATGACGGAGGGTAGGGGCGCGTTTACCATATTGCCGGCGACGCGCTCCGAGCCCGGACGTCAATTCGCGATGTAGTTTCGAAGGAATGTGCGAACGCTGCGGATCGACTTTTCGGCGGCGTCTGGATTGTATTTTTCGATGTGCCCCAACACCTTCCTTCCCACCTTGAACTCCGGCGCATCGAAATCGTGGTAGGTACCCTTGTAGATATTGAGCTCGATGGGCGGGCTATCGTCACTCAGACGGGCAAGCCTCTTTCGGCATCGGTCGGCCGGGCTCCAATTGTCTCGTTCGCCAGTCAAAATCAGGATCGGCACCGTCGCATCGCCCTGAGTTGCCGCGCAGAGGGGATAGTAGGCAACCGCTGCCTGGAATTTGTGGTCCATCAGCTGTTCGTTGCCTTCGATTTTTGTCCCCTCCAGCGTCGCCGTGCCGCCCGTCGAAAAACCCATCAAGGCAACGCGCCTGATATCGACATAGCTTTGTTTCGATAAAAGATTCAAAGCGCCATAGGCGTCGAAGACGCGATCGGGGAGATGGCTTCGACACGGGTCTTTGATGTTGCGGGTGGTGAAGCTATCGACGACCAGCACGACATAGCCCCATGAGACCAGCCGTTTCGGCCAGAGGTCTTTGATGCTCAGGCGCATACCTTCGCATCCATGCAGGACGACCACCGCCGGGAAGGGGCCATCGCCCCGGGGGCGGGATAGATATCCGAGCAGTGGTGTGCCTTGCGGTTGAGAAAGAATTTCTCCCTGTTCCCTGGCCTTGCTTATTCGAAACGGGCTTAGCTTTACGGGCGCGCTTTCGAAGTGAACCAGTTCGTCGGCATCAGCCCGGTTTCCAGCGATCGCGGCGCTGAGAAAAGCGACAAGGCAAAGAAAAAGTCTCGTGGTTTTCACTGAACTTCTCCACCGTTTGATGAACAGCCGGCTCATTGTACGCCGGACCTGAAGGCTCGCAAAGTGGTGAGGGGTTCGGCCGCCGGTTGGGGCGGGAAGGGTGGAGTTCAAATTAACCGCAGCTGCGGTTCGAAGCCCTTGATCACCCCCCGGCACATCCGTTAAGACTACCGTAAATCCAGGCTGCGAAATTTGAATTCAGAGGTGATGTCGACCAAGTCGCCGCCGCCCTCCGATCCTACGCGCCATTCGCCAAGGCTTGCGTCACTGAGCCACCACCGCGGGTTTGCCACAAAGCTAACCCCTTGCTCCGTCCTCCTCGGGCTTGACCCGAGGATCCACGCAGGCCTCCATCGGCAGCGGCATGGATCCCAGGCTCAAGGCCTGGGATGACTGAGAGTGGGGAGCGCGTTTTGCCAAATCCGTCGTCGGCGCGGGTAGAGCGATCTGGCACCATTGTGTCGAGTTGGCTCGATTTCGAACTGGCACGAGACGCACAATCAGTTCTTGATCACCCCCTGACACATCCGCTATGACTACCGCAAATCCAAGCTGCGAAATTTGAATCCAGAAGGGGATGTCGACCAAGTCGGCGCCGCCCTCCGATCGGTGTGTCTGTCACCGTCCGGCCAGCTTCCCCAGATCATCGTTGATCCCCCATCCTCTTCCGCCTGACCGCTCATCTTCGATCACATCGGATCGGGCCGGGTGGCGCTCGCCTCTTCCAAGGAGAACTGCAATGGACCCTTCGATTGCTCCGGCCTCGCGGGCCGCAGTGGTGACGCCGAACGATACTGCCATTGTCGGTGCGCGCGCGCTTTATATCGGCACGGCGGGCGATGTTGCCATTGCGCCGCGCCGGGACATGGATCCGGTCATCTTCAGAAACGTGCCTGCCGGGACGATCCTGCCGGTTCATGCCGCCATCGTGGCACTGACCGGGACCACGGCATCCAATATCGTCGCGCTGTTCTAGAAGCCTCCAGAAGGCGGGCCATATGGGCAGACCGATCAAGTTCACTCAGGCGATTGCCGACAGGATTTGCGAGCGCATATCCCTCGGCGGCAAGGCAGGCGCGCGCCGGCTACGTCCTCCTGGCCGAGAAGAGCGCGGCGGAAGCGAGAGCCGCCGAGATGGAGCGGCAGCGCAACGCGGCGGCCAAGGCCGGCGAAGAGCACCGCAAGCGCCTCGCCGCCGCAGAAGCCGCCGAGCAGGCTGCCAGAGACACACTCGAAACCGAGATCCAATCCTATGAGCTTCAGCTTTCGGAAAAGAACCGCGCTTGCGCTGTCACTGCTGCTGATCGTGACTGGCTGCTCCGCCACTGAGCGCTTGAACAAGGCTGCGGCGATGAAGGGGCAGGCGGCGGCCGGCGTCTCTCTGCCGCAGTTGCCGGACGATCTCCGCCGGCAGGAAGCGCATGCGCCTGTTGTCGAAGGCGAGCCCGTCATCGCCATCCTCGCCCGCGAGCGCCAGGCGCTCGACCGCGCCAATGCCCGCCAGGGGCGCACCATCCAGTTCTACGACGACCTCACCAGCACGTACGGAACACGCCGATGATGAATGCCATTTCGCTTGCCGTGACGAAGCCGATGGGCGGGGCCCTTGCGATACCTCCGCCATGGGTTCCGGATGCCAGCCGCTATATGCCGGCCGCCACCGGCACCCGCTGGCCGGCGGGTTTCACGCAAACTTACGCGGCCGACCTGAACTATCAATGTTCGAAGCTGTTCTTCGGCTCACCTGACTACGAAACCAACGATTTCCTGATTCCTTTTGTGGGTTTCGGCTGCACCGAGGGCGGCCTTGCGCCGCAAGAGACGATCTTGCCGAATACCGATATTGCCATCGATGAGGTGTTCTTCATTCACCCGGATGGCACGGAATACCCGGTGCTCTTCGGCGGCAACGCGGCCGCGACCGTCACGGCGTCGACCGGCATTGTCTACGGGCAAGTGACGCTGCCAAGCGTCCTGCCGGCCTGGTCTGTCTTCGGCATCCGAACGGTATGGCACGGTACGGTCGGGCAGACCTATATTGGCGGCTATCGCTGCCAGCGCCATCGGGGCGAAAAATATTGGGCCGCCGCCGATCTGACGTCAATTCGGGCGTTGGCCCTGGCGAACGGGGCGAGCACGCCAGCCCGCGATACGTTCTATAATACGGTCGGCAATGAGAGCAACTCGCAGCCTCTTGCCTATGGCCCTGCAATGGTTCTGGCCAAGGGGTGGGACGGCCGGCCGGTTCCGATGGTCCTGTCCGATAGCCTCATCGAGCGCCAGGAGATTGCCGCCACGGCCGATGCCAGGCGCAATATGGGCATGTGGCTGCGCTGGCTTGATGTCCGAGATCCGGTATGGGGCAGTATCATACCCCTCGTCATGGGCGTCCCCGGCTCGAAGTCGGTGCAGGAACTGGCGACGTCGGCAACCAAGCGCTGGGCCATGATCGACGCGATCCGGGACACATACAACGGCGGCAAGAATATCTGGACGTTCGTTCTCGACCAGTCCGGCCGCAACGATAACAGCGCCACGCCAAGCACATGGTCGAACGCCAAGCTCGGCCTGGTCGACCGCGTCAAGACGCGCTATGGGGCGGGCATCCATGTCGTCGGCGTCACCATAATTCCGACCATGACCGCTTCGTCGGACAGCGGCCGGACGGTCGCGGGCTATACCGTTCCCGTCTTGTGGACAACCACCTTGGCGACGGTGAACAACACCATCAAGGCAAGTTCTCGTTACGCCAAGGTCATCGATCAGCTGCTTGCCTTCACGGCGGACACTGATCCGACGAAGTCGCCGGCCGCTGAAATGTTCCCGCTCGGAAACGTCGTCGGGCATCCTGGAAATCAGGACGGCGTGACGACGTGGGACACGATCAAGCTGCCGGCTTCGGTTCCGAACGGCACTCGCATCATGTTCGAATATCAGCCTGGTCTTTGGACATCGAGAACCACCTACGACCGCGTCGACAATGGCGATGGGACGGCGGACTATAAGGTCATTGAAGTCTTTGCCACCAATGTCCAGGACAATGCGGCGCTGCTCGCCCACGGCATGAACCTCGACGTTTCGTCTTATGTCCATCCGGTGCTGCAAGGGATCTTGCGATTTGTCAGCCGCTTGCCGCAATCCGAAAAGCTGAAATTTTACCCCTAGGCGAGCACCGAAAGAGATGACATCCAATGACGATATACTCCGCGCCCTCGGGCGCGTCGAGGGCAGGCTGACAGGCATCGAGGAAAACGTCGCGCTTCTCCGCAACGAGGTCAGCGACGAAAAGGCCAACGCCCACGACAGCCGCGCCGTGATCCACAAGCGGCTCGACGAACAGGCCAGACAGATCGCCCATCTCGATACCAGGGTGGCGATCAGCGGCGGCGCGGATGTGCATATCCGCGAGGAGATCAAGAGCCTCAAGGAGACCGTGGAGAAGAACCAGGAGGCGGTGGGGCCGGCGCTTGAAGAGTGGAAACGGATGAAATCGATCGGCTACGGCATTTCAGGCCTGATCGCCTTTGCCGGCCTGACGATCGGCGGGATGATTGCCTATGCCAGCGACGGCGCGGTGGCGGCGCTTCGGCATTGGTTGAAGATCAATTGATCGACGAGCACCAGGGCGTCAGCAGACTCACTCGCCCCAAACCGAAGTAAACAAACCCTTAAATTTTAGGCTTCCCTAACGAACAAATCTGCGCCCTGTTGGTTTTCCTCTCAGGAGGAAACAGACATGAAGAGCATGAGCAATCGCCAAGTTCGCATTCCCGGCCCGCGAGAGCACGACGTTGCGGAGCATTGCCGCAAATTCGGCATCGGCCCGGCCGAGGAGAAGAAGCTGAAGAAACTTCTCGGGTCGCGGGCGCCGCTGCATGAAATCCAGGCCAATGCTCCGCCGCGCCAGCCAAGGTGGCGTTAGGCGGGAGACGTGCGAAGCGGTTCCCCGGGAATTACATTATACAAAAGGTGAGAGCGGTTCAGTCCATGAAAGCTGAACCGCTCTCATTCGTGAAGAGGTCGCGGAAGGCGGCGCATATGATCGGCTCACGCCGCATTACGGCATTGATTCAAAGATTGAGCGAGACGAAGCAGCGTCGCGGAGGCGTAAGACAAAGGCCTTATCGCCTGGATTCTAAATATCGATGGCGTTGAAGATGTGGGCCGAATGCTCGGTTCGCTCCGCTTCGAACCGCTGAAAGCCCCGCTCCAGCGGGGTTTTTCGTCGGCGTTGTGATGTGGCTGTCGATTTTCGCCCGACGGGAGCTTGTCGGTGTGACCGTCGCAACGTGCCCGGGCAGGTTGTCGATGAGCCTTCGGCGGATTTTTCGGGTTCGCGGTGCAGTCGTTCTGCCGGGAACTTCCGGCAATATCAGGGGTTTTGCCGGCGGATCGCGCGGCAGGTCTCGTCTCCTGTACCACTGCTACCCCTGCAGTTGCTGCGCGGTCCACTTCAAACAGTTCACGGAAGGACTTTGCTCCCGGCTATCGGCAGCGGGCGAAGCCATGTTTGTCATCCGTCACCTGCAATGGCTCAAGAAGGCACAGCTGCGCGCCCGCAAGCGTGTCAAAGCCGTGGTTGCCGCGACAGCATCAGGATGTAGTCATCGGCGATATCGGCAACCACCATGGCGGCTTCCGCGGCCGTGTATCCTCTGCCGATGGCGTCGCTGACGATCTTCATCACGGCCGGTTCAAGCGCTTCGCGGCAGTCGGACAGGCTTTCGACATGCGGGCATTTTGCCCGAAATTCCAAGACGTTGTTCATGGCGCACCCTCCATTCGATTGAGCTCGGGCCCTATGAAGGCAAGCCGGCCTCTCCGCAAGAAAAGCGGGCCACGGTTCCGGCGAGCTGCTTCAGGAACCAGAAGTGTTATCGTGACGCTACGATGGCATAGGAGTCGATGTATTCAAGCGTATGCTGATATTAAGGTAAGCCAGTAGGGTTAATTCGTCCATCGATGTTGCATCGTGGCATCGAAAGCATGCAAAGCCAGCCGCGGCTAACGCATCGGCCGGAAAATCGGAATCGATTTTCGGAAGCGCAATGCGTCGATCCGAAGTGTTGCAGCGTCCTTTGCGCGTCTGAAAAGACGCGCGGCGCTGTCATGCATGTCGCCCAAAACTGTGCGGCGGTTTTGGGACGACGGCATGCATTGACGCCTGCGCGGCTTCAGACGCTGATGCGCCGGCCGGCCTTGTCCGCCTCTTTGCGATTGGCGCCGTGCTTTTCGATGATGTCCTTGGCATCCTCGTTGGAAATGCGGTGTTTTTTCGCGAAATAGATGACGTCGTAGGGCGCGTCAGCCACGGACGCTTTGGCGGGCTGGGCCTTTTTCGTTGTGTCATTAGTCATGTTTTTTCCTTTCAAGGCAATGTTGCGCCGGACATCAGCTGATGTCGCCACGCGTCACCGCTGGAACAGGATGATGTCAGGCCGTGTCGGCTCGAAATCTGAATGCTGTTCCAAATTATAGAGTTAGAGCACGGTGTCTTCCGAAAACCGCTCACACTCATGCTCTGTCGGCTTCGGACCGCGTCAAACCGGCATCGGTCGAAGAATTGGCTTCGCGCCGTTTATCGATGCGCTCGGGCCGTCTTGTGTTTTTCCCAGATCTGCGTCGCCTGCGCAGCCATGCCAGTCTTGTGGAAGCGCAGCAGGTGAAGTCCTTCGTTCCGTCGTTTTTCGTCGAAGGCGCTGTTTTCGTAGTCGGAGCCTTCGATGATCTTCTCGCTTTCGAGAACGGTCTTCAATTCCTGCACGTAGTGTCCGGTAATGTTGAAAAGGGCTTCATTTTCAGGTGCGTCTGTCATCGTTTTCCCTGTGGGTGGTCGTGTGGCATTGAACGCGATGCTGGTTCAGCAAGCCGCGTTGGTAAGATGCATCAAGCAATCCGCGCCCCTATGGGAAGGCTGGTATCGGACAGCGCTTAGCCGTGTCTGTCTGGAGTTCCATATATCGTGCAGCAAAGCCGCGCCGAGAATCGATGGTAGAGGCGCGGCATGTCTGAAGACGGCACCTTAAACCACTTGGCTTCCCGATACCACGTCAATCGAAATATCGAAGGTGAACAGACGGCAAGGCTGTCTCGCTCTCCGCCTTAAGGCAAGCAATCCGGGTTCCCGCTGTTTGCTGAAGCAGGAGAGACCAGGTGTAGATGCATGCTGGTCTTGCCGGGCGGGTCGCAAGCCTGGCGGACCTCGGGGAGGGCCATGCTTTCATTCAGCATCGCTTCGATCAGCTTCAGGCGGGCGAGTTTGCGTCGTTGATAATCGTAGAGCCTGTCCAGCAGTGCGTAGGCAGGTCCCGCGGGTGCACCTTTGAGCGATAGTGTCCGGATCACCCTTTCCTGGTCGGCAATGCGGTGCGCAGCCTTCGCGATATGGCGACGTGCCAGCTTCAGGTCTTTCGGGCGATATCGCGTACATACCATATGCTTTGTTCCTCGTGTCATGCGGCAGTGCGGGACGATGGCTGTGTCAGCGCGCCGGCGCCATGCGCCTTCCAGCCATCAGCGAAAATCTGCGGCCGTCAGCGTGAAGTTGTTTCCGCGTCGATGCTGATAGGCTCTCGATGCGGCCTCCTGAATGGAAGAGCGCGCCGCATCAAAAGCATTGAGATAAGCGGCCTCGGAAGAGTTCTGGGTGATCGCGCTGCCGAGCGCTGCTTCTTCGACCAGAAACCTGACCTCGAACATGCCGTCATAGCCGGTGAAGCGGACGCCTTTTCTCGCTTCGTCGAAGCTGCGGCTTCTATTGGGGAAAATAAGTGTCATTGCGATTATCCTTGGAAGTGGGCGCGGCCGATCTGCGGAACTCGGGCACCGGTGGTGATGATGGATGCACGAGGGAGCGAATAGCTTGATGCCGGATGTCCAGCGATCAGCCTGCCTGCATGTCCGGGCGTCGGCAGATCTCAGTGGATGGTCTGCACGATAACCCGGTTTTCAAGCAAGGCTTCCGATGTCTTGATCAATCGCATCGTACCTCTGATAACCTCATCGGAATAGAGCGAATCCGCACGGGAAATTTCGTCCGTCATATCGCGGAGAACCTTGTTGATCTCCAGCAGAGGCGGCACGAATTCCACCAATCCGGCGGCTGCCAGCCCGTGCGTTAGGCGCGCGATCGCCTCTCTGAGGTGATCGACCAGCGCACGCCTTTCCACCGGCAATGCCGACGGCTTTGTGAGGGTCGCTTCATCGTTGAACTGCATGATGCGTACCCTCCTTTAGCTAAAATGGGTTCCGCCACGGCATTATCAATGGCGGCTGCCGAATGAGGTTGCGGTCAGCCGGCAATAAGCGCAAGCTAATTTATCGGCGGGCACGATACGGGCACCGCTGCTTGGGGCACGCCAGTGATGCTAGAACAGGATGATTTTAGGCCGGTCGGCCTAAAATCTGAATCCTGTTCTACATTATATCGTTAGAGCATGATGTCGTCCGAAAACCGCTCACACTTTTCGGCATCATGCTCTAGCGCCAGTGAACCCTAGCCCCAACGAAGGAGGACGTCATGTCTTCCACGTCAGATCAGTTTTTCGAGATTGCCAATTTGAGAATGCTCGATCGTATTCTGCGAAAGGCCGGCTTTCGCGGCGGCGAAACCCACGCCGCCGATGAGGGTGAGATCACCGCCACAAGTTTCCTCATTGGTTGTTTCCAGATGGGCATCGTCGATGAGGCCGCGTTGAGGTCGTCGCTGAAAATGTATCTCGCGACACAGTTGAGTTCAGGCCCGCTTCCGCAGGCAATGGAAGACGGCTCCTTTGCCCGATGGCAGGATGACGGCGGTGCCCCGGTGAAAGCCCATCGGATCGCGCGGTATACGGCGTCCGGGCGGGCGGACGCATCGCTGCGGTCCTCAGGCTATCGTTTTCCCAAAACCAGGCTGCCTGAACGAGTGTCCGAGATCCCGTGAACGAGCCTGCTGCGATGTCGCCGGCACCCCTCGATCGATCGTCGCGATGACATGACGAACAAGGAAGAAGACATGTCTGGGATTCCCGCCGATCAAAAGGACAGGGCCAGGAAAAGCAAAATGATCGCCTTCTTGCGGAAAATCGCAACCTTAAGCCCGACTGCAGACGATCTCATAGCGCAGGCGCGTCAAGCGCGGTCATCGTCAGCGGAGGAGGGGATCGATAGCGCTGATAAGCAAGCCTATGGTCTGGCGCGGCCACACAAAGGTCCGTTCGATAACGCGACGGCATTCAGTGCTTCCACCTACGACCATGATCTCCCGACGCGGCAGCAATTGGAGGCCGCGCAACGCAGCCAATCCGACGCGATAAAGCGGCAAGAGGCAAACCGCCAAAAGGGCAAATCCCGCGTGCGCGCAAAGACAACAAAGCTGAAATCACCCTGAGGGGGAAATAAGAGCGGAGCGGACCTGCGTCCTATTGGATTTCTTCGCCGGCGGAGCGAAACTGGCTTCCAGGCCTATCCGGTCCGGTTCGTCGAAAAGCCCGCTTTCACGGGCTTTTCTCTTTTCGCGAGATCATGTCTTTTCAGGCTGCGGCAAAGGGCACGGCGACGAAGGTCTTGTTGCCGTCGCGTTCGACAAGCAGCAGCACCGACTTGCGCCCGGCCTTGCCGGCGTCTGCAATCGCAGTCTTGACGTCGCGGGCGTTATGAACAGGTCTGTCGTTCACCGAGACGATGACATCGCCCGACTGGATGCCGGCGGCAGCCGCCGATTTGTCAGGATTGACGTTGGCGACCACCGCGCCGCTGACCGAGCGCGGCAGGTTGAGCTCTTGGCGCACGTCGGGTGTCAAGTCGGCAAGGCCGATGCCGAGGCTTGGCTGGCCGATGCTCTGGCCTTGGGCGTCGGGACTTTCCGCTGCGGCCTGCTTCTGGCCTTCCTCGTTGGTGCCGACGGTGACGTTGAGATCGATCGTCTTGCCGTCGCGCCAGACGCTGAGGGCTTCCTTGGCGCCGGGCGAAAGGTCGGCGACCAGGCGCGACAGGTCCTTCGGCGTCTTGACGCTCTCGCCGCCGACTGACGTGACGATATCGCCGGGCTTCAGGCCGGCATGGGCGGCCGGCGTATCGGCGGTGACGGCGGCAACCAGCGCACCACCGGTTTTATCAAGGCCGACGGCATCGGCGACGTCCTTGGTGACCGGCTGGATCTGCACGCCGAGATAGCCGTGATCGATCGAGCCGTCCTTCTGCAGCTTGGCGACGATCGCCTTGGCCTCGTCGGAGGGGATGGCGAAACCGACGCCGACGCTGCCGCCGTTCGGCGAATAGATGGCGGTGTTGATGCCGACGACATTGCCGTTGCGGTCGACGAGCGGGCCGCCGGAATTGCCATGATTGATCGGCGCGTCGATCTGGATGAAATCGTCATAGGGCCCGCTGTGCAGGTCGCGGCCGCGCGCCGAGACGATGCCTGCCGTCACCGTGGTGCCAATACCGAAGGGGTTGCCGATCGCCAGGATCTGATCGCCGAGCTTCAGCCTGTCGGAATCGCCCCAGGCAATGGTCTGCAGCGGCTTGCCCGCCTGGATCTTCAAGACAGCGAGGTCGGATTTCGGGTCGGTGCCGATCAGCTTGGCCGGCAGTTCCGTGCCGTCGTCGAGCGTCACCTTGATGTCGACGGCATTGTCGATGACATGGTTGTTGGTGACGATCACCCCGTCGGGGCTGATGATGAAGCCGGAGCCGAGCGCCATCGCCTGCTGCGAAGGCCGGTTTTTCGGCGCCTGGCGCGGCAGCGGGATGCCCTGATCCTCGAAGAACTGGCGGAACTGCTCGTCCATCGGCGACTCCTGCTCTCCGGCGCTGACATCGGTCGCCTTCATTGTCGTGGTGATGGTGACGACGGCAGGCTTGTCGGCATCGACGATGGACGCGAAGGAGCCGCTGGGGGCGAGAACGCCGCCGGCGTCCGAAGGTGCGGCAACGGCGCTGGAGGCGTTGATGGTGAAGGGCAGGCATGCCGCGCCGGCGATGATGGCGGCCCCGACAAGGGCTGCGGTGCGATGGTTGCGGAGAATGTGTGACATGGTGGTGATACCTTGGGGCGGGGGTCTCTTGCGAGAGCGTTGGCTTTTGATGGCGTCGCGGTTCCATGTCCTGGGACCTGGCGTCGGATGGCGTTGGACGCCAATTCCTCTCCTCGCAGCGCAGTCGTCGAGGGGCGGCGACCGGGCGAATGGAAGAATTCGCGCTCAAGATTCATATGATCGCATCAGGTGGATTTACAAATTAAAGTTTGATCATGTTTATATTGCCGATTTGTAAGATATGACTGGAATTTAATCTTCGCTCACCCAGCGTTTGAGCGTCTCAAAAAGTCCGGCCTGATTTTGCTTCGCTTGGCGTCCTCCGCGATGTTTTCATTCGAAAATAAATGGACTTATTCCCGGAAGGGGTGATCCGTTCGCCGCATGCATCCGTAATTTTCCGACAGACAATCTTGTTGCTCTTTCCGGACGTTATATTCCCGGATCCTGTTGCGAATATAAAATGTTAGTAGACTCTAAATTATTTCTTCTTCAGAAAGTAAAAACCGCGAATCGAGGGCAAGCGAGTCTCGCGGGCGACGTATAGGGCGATGAGGGCAGCAGTGGAGCGGGGGCGGAAAGCCAGGCGCGGCGCGCAGGTGAAGTTGAGCGATGTGGCGAAGAAGGTGGGGGTCAGCCCCATCACGATTTCGCGCGCGCTTCGCAATCCCGAAATCGTCTCGGAGGATCTGCGCCAGACCATCCTGCGCACGGTAGACGAGATGGGGTATATCCCCAATCTTGCCGCCCGGGCGCTGGCCGGCCGCCACAACGGAACTGTCGGCGTCATCACGCCCGCATTGCACCAGCACGGCTTCGCCGGCCTGATGCTCGGCATCGAGGATCGCTTGCGCGCCACCGAATTCGGCGTGCAGTATTCCAACACGCTCCACCATGCCGACGGCGAGGCCGGTCAACTGAAATCCTTCCTGATGCAGAAGCCGGCGGGCGTCATCATCGCCGGCGCCGAATCCTATCACGATCTTCTGCCGCTGATCGAAAATGCCGCCTGTCCGATCGCCCATATCACCGATCTCAGCCAGGAGCCGGAAAGGCTGGTTGTCGGCCTTGACCATCATGCGGCAGGCGCCGAACCCACCCGCTTCCTGCTGTCGAGGGGCTATCAGAGGATCGGCTTCATCGGCGGCGGCACGGATGTTCGCTCCCGCCGCCGCAGAGAGGGCTATGAGGCCGCGATGCGCGAAGCGGGCCGTTTCGATCCCGATCTCGCCATCGGCGCGGATGCGGCCGGCACCACCGGTCTCGGAAGGGAATTGTTGACCCGCCTGTTGGCGCGCGTGCCCGATATCGATGCCGTCTTTGCCCAGAACGACGAACTGGCGCTTGGCGTGCTCATCGAATGCGGCGTGCGCGGCATCCGCGTGCCGGAGAATTTCGGCATCTGCGGCTTCAACGATCTGGAATTTTCGGCCTTCACCGAGCCTTCGCTGACGACGGTGCACATACCGCGCTACGAAGTCGGCTACCGCGTCGCCGATATGCTGCTGCGCGCCGTCCGCAGTGAGCCGCCCGGCGAAGAAAAGGTCGATTGCGGCTTCTCCGTCATCCCACGCGGCTCGACGCGCTAGAGCGGTTCAGCTTTTCATGGAAACGCAGAACCGCTCTAAGTTTTTGTTTTTACGCAATTCCGTACGGAAAACCGCTTCATATTCCTGGAATTGCTCTGGCGCGGCTTGACGAGGCAACCTGGTACGATCTGCCAGCTTTGTGCCGATATCAGCCCAGTGTTCCTGCAAATCGCTCCGGCCACCGCTCACGTTGAAAAACCTCCGTCAGGAAGTCGATGAACACCCTTGTCTTGGAGGGCAGCAGGGTGCGGTTTGCATAATAGATCGAAATCGGGCCTGCATCGGCATACCACGCCGGGATCAATCGGATCAGCTCGCCGCTCTCCAGATAGGCAAGAGCATCCGCCTTGGCGATCATCGCGACACCAAGGCCGAGAAGTGCTGCGGATCGCATTGCCGCGGGATCGTTGACGACGATCGTCTCTTTCAAGGCCGCAGGCTGCTCATCTCCGGCAAGATTGCGCATCTGCCGCTGGTGAATTCGACCCGTCCGCATCGAGCGCATGACGATACCATCGAGTTCGCGCAGGCCGGACGGATCATCAGGCGGAACCCGATCGCCCATATATCCTGGTGATGATACGGGAATAATATGAGCAGGCGCCAACGCCCTGGCGATGATGCCGGGCGTCAATTCGAACCCTCCGCCGATCGCAGCATCATAGCCCTCGGCGATCAGATCGACCTGTCTGTTTTCGAACATCCATTCTGGCCGGATCATCGGATATCGCCGCATGAACTCAGGCAATAGCGGAAGGATGTAGCCGATGCCGAGTGTCGGGCTCATGCTGAGTTTCAGCACGCCGGATGGTTCTGACTGTTCGTTCGATGCCTCCGAGATCGCTCCCTGAAGGCTGTCCAGATGGTCACGGATTGAAAGCAGAAAGCGCTCGCCTGCTTCCGTGAGCGTCAGACTTCGGGTGCTTCGTTGAAACAGCCTGAGTTTCAGGTTGCCTTCAAGGGCTGCGACATTGCGGCTGACCGCCGCTGGCGTCAGGCCGAGCCGTCGTGCCGCCGAGGAGAAGCTCCCAAGCTCGGCGCTGCGCACGAAGGATTCCAGGTTTGCAAGCGTCTCCATGCCATGGCTTTCAATGAATGCTTGAAATTGATAACAGGCAATTCCGTCTAATCACAAGGGAATAACGAGGCGATATTCGCTCCATCGAAACCAAACAATGGAGTTATCGCAATGACCATCGGTATCATTGGCGCCGGCAAGATCGGCTCCGCCTTCGCCCGAGCCCTTGCCCGCAACGGCATCGCTGCCACGATCTCAAACAGTCGCGGCCCTGACACATTGCGTGATCTGACCGAGGAGCTGTCGCCGCACATTACGGCGGGGACGATCGAACAGGCGGCGAAAGCCGACCTCGTCCTTGTCGCCGTGCCCTGGTCGAAGCTTCCCAAGGCATTAGCGGGCCTTCCCGATTGGGCGGGCCGCATCGTGATTGACGCCAACAATCCGATCGAAGGACCGCTGTTCAAACCGGCCGAGCTGAATGGCCGCCTGTCGACGGAAGTCTTCGCGAGCCTGGTGCCCGGCGCTCGCGTCGTGAAGGCATTCAACCATCTTCTGGCGCATCTGGTTTCAGCCGATCCCCGCGCCGAGGGCGGCAGCCGCGTGCTCTTCTATTCCGGCGACGATGCCCAATCGAAGGCCGAGGTGGGGGCGCTGATCTCCAGACTGGGCTTTGCCGGCATCGATCTCGGGCCGATTTCGATCGGCGGCAAGCTCGCGCAATTCCCCGGCGGGCCGTTGCCCGTCCTCAACCTCGTCAAATTCGCATGAACAGCGATCGGCCGGATCAATCCGGCCGATCTGCTCGAACTAGGCACAGCCCAGATTATTCCCTATACCGAGGGAATGATGATCACTGTGCTGAAAAATGGATAATACGGGACTGTCTCTCGACAGAATGCGCACCTTTGTCCGCGTCGCCGAACGCGGCAACCTGTCGATGGTCGCAAGAGAGTTGGGTATCGGTCAATCCACCGTGACGCGGCACCTCAATGAACTTGAGGAGGCTGTCGGCGTCCCGCTTCTCAGCCGCACCACGCGCCGCGTAACACTGACGGACGAAGGTAGCCGCTATTATACCAACTGCCTTCAGATATTACGGCTGGTCGAACAGGCTGCCGAAGAAGCGAGAGATGCCCGTCAGGCCCCCGCGGGCGCTGTTCGGCTTTCCTGTACGGCAGCGCTCGGCGTGATGCACATCACGCGCCTGATCTTTGATTTCCAGGACAAGCATCCGGACATCCGGGTCGACATCAACCTGACGGACGAGCGTATCGACCTGGTTCGCGAAGGCGTCGACGTGGCACTCCGTCTTGGGCCTCTCGCCGACAGCGCGATGAAACTTCATGCGCTCGGAGAGAGCCATCGGCTGCTGGTGGGCGCACCGACCTATTTTTCCGTCCACGGACGGCCGGAGCGCCCAGCCGATCTGTCACGCTACGAAACCGTCGTGATGTCCAATGTGGCGGGAAGCGATCAGCTCGTTCTTTCCTCTCCCGATGGCACAAGCCTGATGATTCCCGTCGGTGGCAAGTTGCGCGTCGATCACGGGCTTGCGGCGCGCGAAGCCTTTGCCGCCGGACGCGGCATTGGTCCCGCACACCTCTGGTTGGTCCACGATCTTCTGGACGACGGCCAGCTCGAGGTCGTGCTTGGCGACTATCGTCCTTTACCGGTTCCGGTGAGCTTGCTGATCGTTCCAGAGCGTGCCGCCATTGCCCGCGTTCGGCTTCTCGTCGACTTTCTTGCCGCCGAGATTTCCAAATTGCCGGGAATCCGGCCGTCATGATTTAGAGTCCGAAGGACCGCTTATCGCCACGCCATCCCGTCGTTCGCAGATATTGTTCCCAGTTGAGTGTGTCGGGGTTCAGGCGAAGGCTCCATTCAAGATCGCGCTCCTTGCCGAAATAGCCATAGTCGACAGCATATTCGACCATCCCCAGAAGCTCTCGAACGAGAAGTTCGTTGGCGGCAAACTCTGGAAAATAGTGCAGCAGGCCATCCCGGGTGAAAGCGTTTCGATACGCGGCCTTGAGCCCGGTTACGCGCTGAAAGGTTTCGACCATCTCGCGCGGAGAAAGGATGTCGCCGACGATCGGCAGCGTTTTGCCGTTGTAGCGCTCGGGGTTTGAGAAAATTTCAAGCACGACCGGCCCGGTCGCCGTCAGCGGATCGACAAAAGGCGCTCGAAAATCTTCAGGAAGATAGACCGGCAGGAGCAGCGTATCGCCCTCCATGCGCGGCACATAATATTCGAGAAGATTGGTGTAGAAGAATGCCAGCATGACGAAGGAGTGAGAGATCGGCAGACCGCGAATATAGTCTGCAACGCGCGCTTTGTCGGTAAAATGCGGCGCATACTTCGTGCCGCTGGTGATCTTGTCGACATTCTCAAGAGTGCTGAAAACAATATGCCCGACGCCGGCCTCAACGGCGGCATCCGCCAGTTGCCGGCCGAGAGGGGCCTCGATTGTCTCCGGCGGGGCGATCGGCGGCGTCATCAGAAATGCACCGTCCGCGCCTTTGAAGGCAGCAACGAGGTCTTTCTGACGGCCAAGCTCAAGAGGGACGGCTACGATTTCAGCGCCGCGTTTCTCCAGATGCAAAGCTTCAGGCGAATCCTTTTTCCGGGTGAAAGCTCGCACCCGGAAACGTTGGCTCTGAAGGAGCGCCGCAGCGACGCTGCGCCCCTGTTTGCTCGTTGCACCGGCAATCGCGATCAGTGGCTTTTCATGTGCAGACATAGAGCTTTGAACCTTTCCCTGTCATTGACGCCGACTGCGGTGCCAGGCGTCATTTTGCGGGGAGGACGGTCGGTCTGTGCCGAGAGCCCACCTCAATGGCGGGCACCTTATCGCAACAGGTTCTACGGCTATAGATATCTGAAATACATAACATAATGCCATTTTTCGGATAAATGGCGCCGGCCAATCGCGTCGAAACCCGCACCGAGGACTGAAAGGCGCCGACAGCGATCCATGGACTCTGCCGGCGCTGTTTCTCTGGCTCATCAAGGGATCAGCAGGATACTGCCCGCCGAGCGTCCGGATTCCATCTCTTCGTGAGCCTTGGCAACCTCGGCCAAACGATATTCGGCGCCGATCTGCGAAACGATCCCTGTTTCCATCGCCCCGACTGCAGCCAGAGCAGCCTCGCGATATTGTCCGATGTCAGCGCACCAGGCCATGATGCTCGGATGGCAGAGTGCCTTGCCCGGGCGAAGTTCCTCGACGGGCACCGGTGGAATAGCACCGGCGGCCTGACCGATGGTGAAAGCCATGCCGAATGGGCGGACAGAGCGTATGCTCTTGAGAAGCGTGTCGCCGCCGATCCCGTCATAGGCGACGTCGACACCAAGCCCGTTCGTCAGCCGTTTCACCTCCGCGACGATATCGGCGCCTCGTCCAACGATAAGGTGGTCGGCTCCATAAGATGCGGCGAGTGCGGCCTTTTCGGAAGAGCCGACCGTCCCGATCACGGTGGCATCGAGCGATCTGGCCCAACGAACAAGGATACTCCCAAGCCCGCCCGCGGCCGCATGGATCAGAACCTGAGTTCCTGCGCGCACATCATAGGTCTTTTTCAACAGCATGTAGGCGGTCATACCTTTGAGCAGCGAACTCGCTGCCGTTTTCGCCGAAACGGCATCCGGAAGCTTGATCGCCCTTTCGGCGGCAATATTCCTGGTGGAGCGATAGGCGCCAACCGGAGGCCCGGCATAGGCGACGCGGTCACCTTTTTGGAACAGGGAGACGCCAGGACCGACATCCTCGACGATGCCCGCCGCCTCGGCGCCGATCACCGAGGGGTAGGACGGCATGGGGTAGAGGTCCTTTCGGTGATAGACGTCGAGAAAGTTGGTTCCGATCGCCTGATGACGGATTTTTATCTCGCCATGACAGGGAGGTTCTGAATGGTGATGCTCCTCGACATGGAACTGGGTGACGTCACCTGGGGCATTCAGCCATATGATTTGGTCGGTCATCTCTCGTGCTCCTTCATGGGCACAAATTAGGCGATGGCGTGATGTGTGAAAATTCCCTATTGCTTCACAATGATTGGGAGAGAATTCACAAATATCGACTGGGACGACCTTCGGCATTTCCTGGCGCTCGCGCAGTCGGGAACCTTGCTTGGGGCCGCAAAGCAGCTCGGCGTCGAACACGCGACGATCAGCCGGCGCGTTTCATCGCTTGAAGCCAGTCTCGGACGCAAGCTCGTAGACCGCCGCGGACGGCGCATCGTTTTGACCTCGGACGGAGAGCAGGTTGCCAGGCACGCAGCTCTTGTGGCAGTGCAGACCGCGGCAATCGAGCAGCTTGGCCGCAGCAGCGCCACGGAATTGCGTGGCCATGTCAGGATCAGCGCGCCTCCCGCTCTCTCAAGCGTGCTCCTGGCAAAACCGATCGCCGCCCTCAGACGGGACCATCCGGGTGTTGAGATCACGCTTGTTGGAGAAAAGCGCCTCGCCTCCCTGAACAGACGAGAGGCGGATATCGCCGTGCGAATGTCGCGTCCGGAGGACGGCGATTACTCTATCGTCAAGCTCGGCGAGACAAGCTTCCATCTCTATGCATCGAAGACCTATCTCGAAACGGTTTCCCCGTCGGAGTGGACCTTCATCGGTTACGACGAAACCATGAACACCTCACCGCAGCAACTGCAGCTGATCGAACTGGCCGCCGGCCGGCCGATCGCGGTGCGGTCGTCCGTCCTGGAGTTTCAGGCCGCAACCGCAAGGCTGGGCGCCGGTGTCGTCATGCTCCCCGATTTCGCCGTCCTGGAGTCCAGCGGTCTCCAGCGCATCGAGACCGAACGGCCTTTGACAAGAGAGGTCTGGCTGGTTGTCCATTCTGACATCAAAGACGTCCCCTCTGTCCGCGTCGTCGTCGATGCGCTGAAAAACGCTCTCGGGAAGTAGGCGCGCGGTGGTAAAGACGCCAGATAACAGGGCTCCACGCAATGGCACCGAGATGAAGGATGACTTTAGAACTGGACGCTAAAGCGATTTCGCGGATCATCCAATACCTTGAGCCCGATCTCACCATCAGCGGTTTCTCCCGGCTGGAGGGCGGCAGCACGGAGGTCTACAGGATTGATCTTGCGAATTCCGATTATGGGTCGCTGGTTCTCAAGATTTATCCGGACGAGCCCGAGTGGGGACCGTCTAAGGAGGCGCTCGTCGCGGGCTGGCTCAAAGATTTGACGCTGCCGGTTCCCACCTGGCTGCGCGTCGATGAATCGCGGTCCCTTTTGCCGCTACGCTATTCCTTGTTGACGCACCTGCCGGGCCGCTCACTTCGTCACTGGATGGCCGAGCCTGATATCAAAAACGTCTATCGCCAGATGGGGGAGCTTCTGAGACGCATTCATGCGGTACCGATGCCTGGGTATGGCTACGTGCGTGGCCACGGCATCGACAAACCGCTACCCACGAACGCAGATTACATGACGGCAGCGTTTGACGATGTGTTTCGGCGGTTTCGCGAGCTTGGTGGCGATCCCGAGCTGGCAGGTCGTCTGCAACAATTTGCCGAGGGCAGCTTCGATATTTTCGACGCAAGCGACGGTGCGGTTCTCGCCCACGACGATCTTCATCAAGGCAACGTGTTAGCGTTGCGTGGCAAGGCTGGCGGACTTGAATTGAGTGGGCTTGTCGATTTTGGAAACGCACGCGCTGCCGATAAGCTCTTCGACTTGGCCAAGGCCCTTTTCTGCTCTGCACATGAAGACTCCCGCAGCTATCAGCCCATTTTGGAAGGTTACGGCTCGGTCGATCACCCGGACACCGAAAGGGCGCTTCGGCTCTACACTCTCTTCCATCGGGTCAGCATGTGGTGCTGGCTCACGAAGATTGGCGTAGACGTTGCAGCCGAGGACGGCCCCGGCGGGCTTATTCGCGATCTCAGCGAAATGGTTGTCTAGCAAGCAGGCGGCGAAAGAGCTTCGCTGCCGTTGATCCAAAGTCCGCTTCAGGCGGAAAAGCCGAAGTTCGGTGCGCTCACCACTGCTGGCCTTCCGGCGTCGATTCATTCTTGAAGGATTGGAAGGCTTTGAAAGTGTTCTACCGTTTCGGCAAGCTGCACCCACTTATGTTTCGACTGTTCGAAGACTGACATGGTTGGTGGCGCGAAGACCGGGTTGGCAAGGGAACCGACCGCCACACCGATCCAGGACGGCGCAGCATCGGCCTTCCAATAGACGGTCGAGCCGCACGTCGGGCAAAAATGCATTCGGACCTTGCGACCGCTCTCGGCAGTGCGAATGAATTCTGTAGAGGTTCCAGATATTTCGACGCAGCCCATCGAGTAGAAAGCATTTGCGCTGAACGGCGAACCCGTTCTGCGCTGGCAGGCCAAACAGTGGCAGAGAGCTGTCAATTGTGGTGGCTCGCTGAGCATCAGTCTCAGAGCGCCGCAGGCGCATTGGGCATTGGCCATGGAAACTCCTCCCGCTTGCGCGGTGAAATTACGTTGAATGGGGGGTGAAGCGCAGGCCCGAATCGCAAATGGTGAGGGTGGGCGATGCGAAGGGGCTGAGATCTGATATAATTTCAGGCTCACAGAAGCTCGAATGTAGATCGCAGAAATGCTGAAGTCTAGAGAAAGCCATCTGACGGCTTCAGGCCGCCGCAAGCAGATGCGGAGACCTCATCGCACGGTCTCAGGTTCTGATCGGTTCTTTGCGGCAAGCTGGATTTCAAATTCCACTGGCGATCTATAGCCAAGGGCGGAGTGCAGTCTCCAGCAAGCAAGCGGTAAAGAGCGAACCCATGAGCATCTCGAACGATGCTTCAACCCACCGAGCACCACCCGGGCGGTGGGTCGTCGAGCGAGTTTTTCGTTGTCAATGCACGACTTGGGAAGCGACCGACATCAATTCCTCGGAATTTGGTGCCTGGAATGTCTGGAGCCCGGCCTCCAGAACTTCAGTGAAGCTCCAGCGTACGATGCCCTCCCGGTCGATTAGGAACTGACCGACAAGCTGCCCGTGGTCGGCAGTCATCATCTGCTGATCGGCTTCCGTAATCTGATATCCTTCCTTCTCGTTGAGAAATTCGTCCATTGCCATCACGCTCATAGGCTCGGGCAACTCGCCCGGAAGATTGATCCGTATCGCCATGGCCGTGTCGATCCCGACCTCGCGCAAGCCGAAAGCTTGGTGCGAAGCCCGTACCGGGTCGGAAGCAGCAAGAAGATCGGGTATCGGATGGTAACGGAAATAGAGCCGCGCGCGTTCGACCGGGGTATTTACCACCGCCAGGGATTGGACGCCTTTCTCACGCAGCATCGGGTTGAGATATGCCATGGCCGCGACATGGCGCCGGCAGAACGGACAATGCAGGCCTCGAAACAAACCGATCAACAATGGGCTGCGGCCACGAAAATCGTCAAGTGCGATCTTCCCCTCGCTTGAGATCGCATCAAACACAACGTTCGGAACCCGGTCGCCCGGTTGTAGCGGATGGTCGACATAGCGCGTGGACATGGACAACCTCCTCGCTCGGGGATCAGTCGAGAAAAGGCGCCACGTCAATTGCTTCGAGGTCGAGATTGAGCGTTGTGAAGCCTGACCTCTCGTCTTGCCGCACCGCCAGGATCCGATCTAAGAATGGCCCCACATTGGCCCGCGGGCAAGCGGTAAACAGCGAATCGTGAATTGAAAAAGTCCGTTTTCTGCAAACTCTGATTTTTTAGCGGCCGTAGAGGCCGACAGGGAATCCGCCAGCCAGCGGGTTCGGCTGCGGTGAGGGGGCCAGTCTTGCTGGCCCCTTATCCCTTATCCCTTGTCAGATATCGCTTGCAGCGCTCGACCAGAGATCGGCCGCTTCGGCGGCCGTCATGCGCCGTACCTCGGCCTCATGGCTGCGGCTGGCGAAGAGTTCGCTTGCCATGATCTGCTCGGCAAGATCGGCCGGAAGCGAGAGGATGACGCGGGCTTCGCCATTGTGCAGGCCGCCGAGTTCCGTGCGCTTGCCGGTCACCATGCCGCCGGCAACCGTATTGTTGGTCTCCGGATCAATCAGGATGAAGGAGCCGGAAAGCCGGTTCTGCTCATAGGGGTCGAAGATCGCCGCTTCGTCGAAGACGAGCCGGACTTTGCCGATGGCGTTCATGTAGAGCCGCTGGGCGGCGTTCCAGGTGCCGGTCTTCAGTTCCAGCTGGCTGAGCGGCTGTACCTGCACGCGCTGGCGGCGGCTGCCGCTCTTCAGCCAATAGCGTTTGCCGGGCTCGATACCCTCGGGCTGCAGCGCGACGATCTGCGCGTCGAAGGCAAGGCCGACCTGCGGCTGGGCGTCGATCGAGACGATCATGTCGCCGCGCGCCACATCCACCTGGCGGTCGAGCACCAAGGTGATCGCGTCGCCGGCAACGGCGGCGTTGCGGACGAGATCGAAGGTGACGATCTTCGAGACGTTGGCGACCATGCCCGACGGCAGGATCATGACGCTGTCGCCCGGCTTGACCGAGCCGCCGGCAACCGTGCCCTGATAGCCGCGGAAGCTTTCGCCGGGACGCGAGACGCGCTGCACCGAAAGGCGGAAGCCGACCGTCTGCGACGAGCGCACCGTGGCAAGCTCCAGCGTTTCCACCAGCGTCGGGCCGGTATACCAGGGCATGGCGGCCTGGCCGGAATAGACGACGTTTTCGCCCTTCAGCGCCGACATCGGAATGGCGGTGATCTGCTTGACGCCGAGCGACAGGGCAAATTCCCGGAAGTCATGGCTGATCTTGTCGAAGCCGGCGCGGTCATAGCCCGTCAGGTCGATCTTGTTGACGGCAAGCACGAACTGTTTGATGCCGAGCAGCGAGGCGATCGTCGCGTGACGGCGGGTCTGCTCCAGAATGCCGAAGCGCGCGTCGATCAGCAGGATGGCGAGATCGGCGGTCGAGGCGCCGGTCGCCATGTTGCGGGTATATTGCTCGTGGCCGGGCGTGTCGGCGACGATGAAGGAGCGCTTGTCGGTCGAGAAATAGCGATAGGCGACATCGATGGTGATGCCCTGTTCGCGCTCGGCCTGCAGACCGTCGAGCAACAGCGCGAAGTCGGGCAGGCCGAGATCGTTCTGCTTGCCGGTGGAATCGCGCTGCAGCGTGGCGGCCTGGTCTTCCTTGACCGCCTTGGTGTCCCAGAGCAGGCGGCCGATCAGGGTCGATTTGCCGTCATCGACGCTGCCGCAGGTGATGAGGCGCAGCGGCCTGGTATCGCGCAGGGCCTTGAGCGGCTCGGCGGCGGGCAGGTTGACGACGGTTGCGGCCGAGACGGCGGTTTGGGCTGCGGTCATCTCAGAAATATCCTTCACGCTTCTTTTTTTCCATGGAGCCGGACTGGTCGCGATCGATGGCGCGGCCCTGCCGTTCGGACACCGTTGCAATTTCGAGTTCGGCAATCACCTCTTCGAGGGTGGTGGCCTGTGAGCGGATGGCGCCGGTCAGCGGGAAGTCGCCGAGGGTGCGGAAGCGGATCATGCCTTCCTGGCGGACTTCGCCGGGCAGCAGTTCGAGGCGCGGATCCTCGGCCAGGATCATCATGCCGTCGCGCTCCACGAAAGGCCGCTTCTTGGCGTAGTAAAGCGGCACCAGCGGAATGTCCTCGGCCTGGATGTAGCGCCAGATATCGACCTCCGTCCAGTTCGACAGCGGGAAGGCGCGCACGCTCTCGCCCTTGCGGATCATGCCGTTATAGATGTTCCAGAGTTCCGGCCGCTGGTTGCGTGGATCCCAGCGATGATCGGGCGTGCGGAAGGAATAGATCCGCTCCTTGGCGCGGCTGGCTTCCTCATCGCGCCGTGCGCCGCCGAAAGCCGCATCGAACTGGCCGGCATCGAGCGCCTGGCGCAGCCCCTCGGTCTTCATGATGTCGGTGAAGGCGGCCGATCCATGCGTGAACGGCGTGATGTTTTCGGCTTTGCCGCGCGGATTGATGTGCTCGATCAGATCGAGATCGTACTTCTTCGCGGTCTCGTCGCGGAAGGCGATCATCTCGGAAAATTTCCAGCCGGTGTTCACATGCAGCAGCGGGAAGGGGACGCGGCCGGGATAAAAGGCCTTGCGCGCCAGATGCAGCAGCACCGAGGAATCCTTGCCGATCGAATAGAGCATGACGGGACGCTCGAATTCGGCCGCAACCTCGCGGAAGATGTGGATGGATTCGTTTTCCAGCGCTTTCAGATGCGGGTCGAGCGGCGCCTTGGCGCTCTGCGGATTGCTGAGTTCCGTATCCGGACGGCTATCGGGCATGTGTTACTCCAGACTGTCGATCGTTTGCGGGTGCCCGCAAAGCAATTCCTTGATGTTGGTTTTCCTAAGGCTGCGGCGGTCGCCGCGCCCTGATTGGGAAAGCCGTGGGGTGATTATTGTGCGGCGATCGCTGCGGCCTCATCGGCGACATGCAGGCCGCATTCGCGCGTTTCGTCCTGCTCCCACCACCAGCGGCCGGCGCGTTCCGGCTCGCCTGGCTTGATCGCCCGGGTGCAGGGCTCGCAGCCGATCGAGGGATAACCGCGGGCGTGCAACGGATTGACCGGCACGCCGTTTGCGGAAACGAAGGCCTTGATCGCCTCCAGGTCCCAGTCGGCGAGCGGATTGACCTTCAGCAGGTGGCGTTCGGCGTCGTATTCGGCAAAGGGCGTTTCGGCACGGTTGGCCGATTGGCCGCGGCGCAGGCCGGTGACCCAGATCGCAGCACCTTCGAGGGCACGCGCAAGCGGCTTCAGCTTGCGCACGCCGCAACAGGCATGCCGGGCCTCGACGCTCTCATAGAAACCGTTGAGGCCGTATTGCGCCGCATAGGCGTCGATATCGGCTTTCTCGGGCTCGAAGCGATGGATATGGATGTCGTACTGGCTTTCGGTCTCTTCGATCAGCGACAGCGTCTCGGCAAACAGCCGGCCGGTCTGCAGCGTCGCGATATCGATCGGCAGGCGGTGCGTGCCGATCTCGGCGGTGATCACCTGGTCCT
The DNA here is from genome assembly GCF_025941625.1 of Rhizobium acaciae. Classification (NCBI taxonomy): domain Bacteria; kingdom Pseudomonadati; phylum Pseudomonadota; class Alphaproteobacteria; order Hyphomicrobiales; family Rhizobiaceae; genus Rhizobium; species Rhizobium acaciae. The sequence goes on along the minus strand of NZ_JAPCZO010000012.1, from coordinate 197,795 downwards.
CGATGCCGAGTGACGTCGTGAACACCACGCGGCCACCAAGGCCGGAGACCAGCGACAGACGTCCGGCAAGGTCGAGACCCGCCAGTCTGTCGTTCAGCGCCTCGGCTTCCGCAATCGGCGCTTCTTCCGCAATCGCATTGATAGCAGTCATGAGAATCCTGTCCTTTGTTGACGGGAGTATCGCAGTTCACGCATGGATCGGACAGAAAAAGGGATTTCGAAAGCTGCGGCCGGAGGAGCAAATATCTCTCCGAAGCTGCCGCGATGCAGAAAAGCAGCCGCCTGCGGATGAAAATCCACATCGGCAGCTCGAATGTCTATAGAAATAGTAGAGTTACACGCAGCCTGTCAATCCGAAATCTGAAGTGATGCCGAAAATGGTGCAGAAGGCGCGGTTTTGGCATAGATTAAGCGCGCTTGGCCGAGAGCAAAAAACAAGGCCAAAACGCTTGTCTCTCAAGGCTTTCTCTGGCGCGTTCAAATTCCGTTCATGCTGGTTGTGCCATAGAGGTGAAAGTACTTCCGTAGCGGTGCGGAAATTCGCGCCGCCTGTGTGTGTCGATGGTCAAAAATGATTACGCAAAAGGCGAAATATGCGCTGCGGGCGCTCACGGTCCTGGCTGATGCCGATGCCGACGAACCGGTGATGATTTCCGACATCGCGGCCCAGCAGAAGATCCCGAAGAAGTTCCTCGAACAGATCCTGCTCGACCTGAAGCATCACGGCGTCGTCGCCAGCCGTCGCGGCAAGCAGGGCGGTTATCTTTTGCTCAAGCCCGCCCACACCATCACCTTCGGGGAGATCCTGCGCATCATCGATGGTCCGATCGCGCCGCTTCCGTGCCTGTCGATCACCGCCTACCGCCGGTGCGACGATTGCGACGGCGAACAGAACTGCCAGATCCGCCACGTCTTCGCCAAGGTGGCGGATGCCACCCGCAAGGTGTTGTTCTCCACCACCATCGCCGACGCCATCGCCCCCAAGCACAGCGCCGAAGTCACCCGACTGCTGGCTTGAGCTTTAGGGTTACGTCAGGAACAAATAAACGACGATTGTCTCGACCCTACGGCCGGAGACCTCCTATCGTATAGCCGCCATCAACGGTGATCTCTTGCCCGGTGACGAAGTTGGCGTCTTCGGAAAGCAGCCAGGCGACGGTCCCCGCAACATCCTCCGATGTCCCGTTTCGCCCAAGAGGCGTGTGCGCGGCGAGGCGTGCGGCAAAAACCGGATCGATAACATCATCTGCCATCGGGGTCAGAATGATGCCTGGATTGATGGCATTGATCCGGATGTTTCGAGGACCTTGCTCCACCGCGAAGGTGCGCATCATGGCAAGCAAGGCCCCCTTCGTGCTTGCGTAGGCTCCCGCACCCGGCATCACGCCGCCTGCCGTCCACGAGGCGTTGATGAGGATGCTGCCTCCTTTCAGAAAGGGCAGGCAGTGCTTGAGCGTGAAGAATGTCCCTCGAAGGTTGGTGGCGATCAGCGCGTCGAAATCATCCGCATCGGTCACCGCCAGTGGCTTGAATTCGCCGAGAACCCCGGCATTGGCAAACACGGCGTCCAGGCGTCCGAAGCGTTCGATCGTCTGCTCGACAGTCGCCGCGACGGCTTCGTTATCTGCAATATCGCAAGCAATCGCGATTGCCGCACCGCCCGATGCCTCGATCTCCGACAGCAGCTGACGGATTGGATCGGGGCGGCGGCCGACGAGGGCAATCTGTGCACCTTCGGCCACCAGGCGAAGGGCAGCGGCCCGCCCCATACCCGTTCCAGCACCTGTAATGAGAACCGTTTTGCCGATGAATCGGGTTTGCGTCATGTCTTGCTCCTTGAAATGAGTTGCGTCATGGCCGTTGTAATTCCAGCGACATTTCATGATAATTGGAGAAATTGCGTATTCATTTGAAAGCAGAATTATCGAATGGGCCTTTTTCGCTCCATGCAGGTGTTTGTCACGACGGTGCAGGAAGGCTCGATGAGCGCAGCATCGGTAAAGCTCGGCATATCGCCGGCGATGGTTGGGCAACACGTGGCCGCACTGGAAGAGCGGCTTGGTACGCGCCTTCTGAACAGAACCACGCGTCGCCAGAGCTTGACCGATTTCGGCATGAGCTATGTCGAGCAGTGCAGGGACATCCTGGAGCGCGTAGCAATTACGGATCAGGACGCGGAGGCATCGCAGACGAAACCGCGAGGGCTATTGAGGATCACGGCACCGACGACTTTTGGGGCAGAGGTTTTAATGCCGGCTTTGCATCGTTATCGAAAGCTTGCCCCTGACGTGACGCTGGATATTACCTTGACGGATCGCAATGTCGATATCGTCGAAGAAGGTTTCGACATTGCTATCCGCATTGGAGAGTTGCCCGATAGCCGCCTCATCGCGCGTCATCTCGCTCCCTATCGAATGATGATTTGTGCTTCACCCATCGGCTTTACCCCGGCAGCACGGTCGCCATGGAAGCTGTCGAAAGGCAAGGATGAGGTCGAAGTCGTCCCTAAAACGGCAATCACCGTCAACAGCGGTCAGGCTGTCCGCATGGCCGCTCGGGCTGGGCTGGGTGTCATCATGCAGCCATCCATTCTCCTGACGTCGGATACTCAGGCTGGCCTTCTCGTCCGGCTCTTCCCGGATTGGCATCTGCGTGAGCGGCCCATGTCGCTCATCTACCACTGTGATCGACGCATGACCCCGCGCTTGCGCAGCATCATCGCCTTTGCCATTGCAGAATTCGGCGCGGAACCTGTGGGCCAGGCATATCGTCCTGCCGAATGACCTGAAGTCACTTGCCGGCAGAGACGCCTCTTGCTTCAAGATTTGGTGAAATCCCTTTTCTTCCAGTCGGGATGCTCCACCTGCCTGCCCATGCTGGTAGGGAGAATATCATGCTTGGAATTTCAGCACAGCGGATCGTGGCTGCGGCCATATTCTCGGCGGCCCTCGCGACAGGCGCGGCCGCTCATCACGGCTGGTCCTGGGCCGAGGCGGATCAGATCGAACTCCGCGGCACCATCGAGAAGATCTCCATGGGCGGACCGCATCCGACGCTCGATGTCGCCACCGTCGATGACGGCGTCTGGCTCGTCGAACTCGGCAATCCGCGCCAGACGGAACGCTCTGGTTTCGTCGAAGGTGTGGCCAAGCCTGGCGACCAGGTGATGGTCCTTGGGAACCGTTCGCAGGATCCAAAAGAGAAGCGGCTGAAGGCCGTGCGCCTCACCATCGGCGAGAAGCGCTACGATATCTATCCCGACCGCATCAAGACGAACTGACCTCTGGGCGAACTGAGCTGTGATCGACATTCTCGAATGGCTGTCGGCAACGACACCTGCGCTCGCGCTCCGGCGCTCCGGAACGCTCTACATGTTCGTCAACGCAGCCCATATCTTGGCGATCGGCCTTTTGGTTGGCGCCATCCTGCCGCTCGATCTGAGGCTCGCCGGCTTCTTCCGCAGGGTGCCGGTTGAGATCGTCGCGCCGTTTCTGTCGCGCGCCGCCGGCGTCGGCCTTGCCGCGGCTATTGTCACCGGCTTCTGCCTTTTCAGCGTCCGGGCGGTCGAATATGCCGGCAATCCCGCTTTCCTCGCCAAGCTTTGCCTGATCGCGCTCGGCCTTCTCAACCTGTCGATCGTGCACCTCGGGCGAGGCTGGAACACGGCTGTTTCATCAGGAATCGTCCGGCCCGGCCTGCGCTTCTCCGCCGCCCTGTCGGCCGCGATCTGGATCGCTGCTGTGCTCGCCGGCCGCTGGATCGGATTTCTCTGATATGATCGTTCCCGATTTCTCGACCGCGGCGCATATGAATTGGGTCAAGTGGAGGGGAGTTGAATACAACACGATGATCCATCATATTGCATTGCAATTGCAACGCATGAGGAACGTCATGAAAACGGCATCTCTCCCGTCCCTTCGCGTGGATCCTGAATTGCGCGCTGCCGCCGAAAGCGTTCTGAAAGAAGGCGAGAGCCTGTCGTCGCTGATAGAGGACTCTCTTCGCCGCCAGATCGATTATAGAAGGACCCAAGCGGAGTTCATCGCACGGGGTCTGGCTGGCTTGGCGGAAGCGCAGCGGACCGATGTGTTTTATACAACGGACGACATTCAGGCGTTGGTGCGCAAAAAGCTTGAAAAGGCGAAAGCCCGTAAAGCTGCCCAGCAGAAATGACTTTCGCGCTGAAGTACACCCAGACCTTCTATGAAGATCTGGACCGGCTCGCCGATTTTCTGATCGAGCGTGATCCGGATTTGGCGGAACGTGCCCTTAATGCCATCCAAAAAGCTCTGATGATACTCCAGGATTTCCCGCTTATGGCCAGGCGCGCATCTGCGGACGATCCTTTGTTGCGCGAGCTCGTCGTACCATTCGGTTCTGCCGGATATGTCATTCTTTTCAAAGTGATGAGCGAAACGAGCGTCATTATCCTCGCCGTCCGTCACCAGCGCGAAGAAGATTACCACTGACTATCTGTCGCTGACGGCCGCGCGCGGATTGACCCAGGGTTCCTGGTTCGAGCGCGCCAGCGGCTGTTTGCCGAGAATATGGTCGGCTGCCTTCTCTCCCGTCATGATCGAGGGCCCGTTCAAATTGCCATAGGTGACGTGCGGGAAGATCGAGCTGTCGGCGACGCGCAAGCCATCGATGCCGATCACCCGCGTTTGCGGGTCGACCACCGCCATCGGATCGTCCTTGGCGCCCATCCGGCAGGTGCCGCAGGGGTGATAGGCGCTTTCCAGATGTTCGCGCAGGAAGGCGTCGATCTCCTCGTCGCTTTGCACGCCTTCGCCCGGCTGGATCTCCGGCCCGCGATAGTCGTTGAAGGCGCTCTGCCCGAAGATCTCGCGGGTGAGGCGCACGCAGTGGCGGAATTTCTCCCAATCCTCCGCATGGCTCATATAGTTGAAGCGCAGCACCGGGTCGGCCTTGGGGTCGGCGGAGCGCAAGCTCACGCTGCCGCGCGATTTCGACAGGTTATAGCCGACATGAACCTGGAAGCCGTGGCTTTTCGCCGCCGCCTTGCCGTCATAGCTGATCGCCACGGGCAGGAAATGATACTGGATGTCAGGCTGTTTCAGCCCGGGTGCCGAGCGCAGGAAGGCGCAGGCTTCGAACTGGTTGGAGGCGCCGAGCCCGCCGCGCGAGAGCAGCCATTGCGCGCCCGCCACCCCCTGCCAGAACCACGGCAGCCAGGAATAGAGCGACACCGGCTTGGTGCTCACCTGCTGGAAGTAGAATTCCATATGGTCCTGCAGATTGGCGCCGACGCCCGGCCGGTCGGCCTTCACCGCAATGCCCATGTCCTGCAGATGTTGGCCCGGACCGATACCCGAGAGCATCAGCAGCTTCGGCGAATTGAACGAGGAGGCCGAGACTATCACCTCGCGGTTCGCCTTCACCACCTCGATCCTGCCGTTGCGTTCGATCTCGACGCCGGTCGCCCGCCCGTCCTCGATCACGATCCTCTGCGCCAGGCCGTAGACGATCCTGACATTGTCCCGCTTCAGCGCCGGTCTCAGATAGGCGTTGGCGGCAGACCAGCGGCGGCCGCCGAAGATGGTCTGCTCCATCAGCCCGAAGCCTTCCTGCTTGCTGCCGTTATAATCCTCCGTCGTCTCGAAGCCGGCCTGTTTGCCGGCCTCGACGAAGGCCTGGAAGAGCGGATTGGTGAAGCCGCCGCGCTGGACATGCAGCGGGCCGTCCGTGCCGCGCCAGCCTTCTTCGCCACCATGCGAATGTTCCATCCGCTTGAAATAGGGAAGCACGTCGGCATAGGCCCAGCCGCTGGCGCCGAGCTCCTCCCAGCGGTTGAAGTCCTCGGCATGACCGCGCACATAGACCATGCCGTTGATCGACGAGGAGCCGCCGATCACCTTGCCGCGCGGCGCGGTGATGCGCCGGTTGTTGAGGTTCGCCTCCGGCTCGGACAGATAACCCCAATTATAGCGCTTCATGCTCATCGGCCAGGCAAGCGCTGCCGGCATCTGGATGAACGGCCCAAAATCGCTGCCGCCCGCCTCGATGACGATGACGCTATTCTTGCCATCTTCCGACAGACGGTAGGCGAGGGCGGAGCCGGCGGAGCCCGAGCCGATGATGACGAAATCTGCTTGTTGCATGACGTTCCCTTAGATTCTTTGCAACGGTTCGAAGACCCCGCCCCAAACCCCTCCCCACAAGGGGGAGGGGCTTAACTTGCGGCACCGGTTTTACCCTCCTTCGACCTCATCGTTTGTGGCGCTGATTTCGGAGTGAGGGTGAGCGGCAGGCTAGCCCCTCCCCCTTGTGGGGAGGGGTTGGGGAGGGGTCTTCACAGTCTCAATAAGGCGCCACCACCGGCCCCATGCCGACATAGACCGTCTTCAGCTCGGAATAATGCTCCAGCGCGGCCAGCGAATTCTCGCGGCCGAAGCCGGATTGTTTCGAGCCGCCGAAGGGGATTTCCACCGGGCAGAGATTATAGGTGTTGATCCACAGCGTGCCCGCTTCCAGCCGGTCGACGACGCGGTGGGCGCGGGTGAGGTCGGCGGTGAAGACGCCGCCGGAAAGGCCGAATTCGCTGGCATTGGCCCGCGCAATCACCTCGTCCTCGGCGTCGAAATCGAGCACGCACATGACAGGGCCGAAGATCTCCTCACGGGCAATGGTCATGTCGTCGGTGACATCGGCAAACACCGTCGGCTGCACATAATAGCCTTCGCCGGAGACGTTGTTCGGAATGCCGCCGCCGGCAATGAGTGTTGCGCCCTCGGCCTTGCCCTTCTCGATATGGGAGATCACCTTCTCGCGCTGCGCCCAGGAGACCATCGGCCCGACCTGCGTCGCCTCGTCCATCGGATCGCCGATCAGCATCGCCTCGGTGCGGACCTTCAGCCGCTTGAGGAATTCGTCCTTGATCGTCTTCTGCACGAAGACGCGTGTGCCGTTCGAGCAGACCTGGCCGGTCGAATAGAAATTGCCGAGCATCGCGCCCCCGACCGCCGAATCGAGATCGGCATCGTCGAAGACGATGAGCGGCGACTTGCCGCCGAGTTCCATCGTCACGTGCTTGAGGTTGCCGGCGGCAGCCGCTGCGACCCTGCGGCCGGTCGGCACCGAGCCGGTCAGCGACACCTTGGCGACGTCGGGATGGTTGACGAGCAGCGGCCCGGTGTCGCGGTCGCCCTGGATCACATTGAAGAGCCCCTTCGGCAGTCCTGCTTCGTGCAGGATCTCGGCAATCTTCAGCGCGCCGAGCGGTGTGTTCTCGGAAGGCTTGAACACCATGGCATTGCCGCAGACAAGCGCCGGCGCAGCTTTCCAGCAGGCGATCTGCTGCGGATAGTTCCAGGCGCCGATGCCGACGCAGACGCCAAGCGCCACCCGCTTGGTATAGGCGAAATCCTGGCCGAGCGGGATATGCGAACCGTTGAGGCCGGCAGGCGCGATGCCGCCGAAGAATTCGAAGGCATCCGCACCCGAGGTTGGGTCGGCGACAACAGTCTCCTGGATCGGCTTGCCGGTATCGAGCGTCTCGAGTTCGGAGAGCGCCCGGTTTCTCTCGCGCATGATGTCGGCAGCCCGCTTCAGGATGCGCCCGCGCGCAATCGGGCTCATCGCTGCCCATTCCGGCTGGGCGCGCTTGGCGGCGGCGATCGCCCGTTCGACGATCGCAGGCGTTGCGGCATGCAGCCGGGCGATCACCTCGCCGGTCGCCGGATAAAGGCTCTCGATGACGGTGCCATCGGTATCCTCGACATATTCGCCGTCGATGAAGTGCGAGGCTTTCGGCTGGGCTTTCATGTCATTTGTCCTTGGGTGGTTCGATGTGGTCGTCCCTTCTCGCTCCGGGGAGAGGGGGAGGCGGTGGCCAAAAGCGCATTCAGATAATCTTCCGTCAGCGCGATCGAGGCTTCAATACCGATCGGCGCGGATTTCAGACTTTGCCTGATATAGAGCCCGTCGATCATCGCCGCAGCGCCTTCGGCGATGCGTTCTGCGGCGTCAGCCGGCAGCAGCACTTTCAGATCGGCCAGCAGATTGGAGCGCAGCCGCCGCGCATAGATCACCAGGAAGCGCCGCGTCTCTTCCGAGCGCTGCGCTTCGGCGTAAAAGGCAAGCCAGGCGGCAATCGTGCCCGGCGCGAACTGGTCGGCGTGGAAGCTGACACGGATGACGGCCGAAAGCCGGGCGCGCGGCGTCCTGGCGGCCTTGAGTGCCGCCACCGTATCGCTGCGCAACTGTCGGAGAAGCGAGCGGATCGTTTCGATCAGCAATTGCTCCTTGCTGCCGAAATAATGATGCGCCAGGGCTGGTGACACGCCGGCCTGCCGGGCGATGTCGGACATGGTGACGGTTAGCGAGCCGTGATCGCCGATCACCCGCAGCGCCGCATCGACAAGCGCCTTGCGGCGCACCCGCTCCATTCCGACCTTCGGCAAACCGCGCCAACTCCTATGAACCGGAGCCAAGGTATTTTTGATTGACTGATCAATCAATAAAAATCTTTCTCGATTTGATTTAGCGCAGATCTTTTCTTGAAAAATTGCTGCAGCATATGTTGAATCCAACAGGAGGTGCGTCATGGCCGATGTCTTCGAGGGAACGCCGACATCTTCGCTGCAGTCGAAATGGATCTGGTTCGTCGGCCTCGGCGTGCTGTTGCTCGTCTGCGGTCTGATCGCGCTCGGCAATCTGATGCTCGCCACCGTCGTCTCGGTCTATTATGTCGGCATGCTGATGCTGGCCGGCGGCGTGATCTATCTGGTCCACGCCTTCCAGGTGCGCGGCTGGGATCATGTGCTGTTCTGGATGCTGAGCGGCCTGCTCTATGTGCTTGCCGGCATCTGCGCCTTCGTCAATCCGATCCTGACTTCGGCGGCGCTGACGCTGTTTCTCTCGCTCGCCCTCGTCATCGCCGGCGTCTTCCGCACCTGGGTCGGCATGCGCATGAAGCCGGTCAAGGGCTGGCGCTGGATCGTTGCAAGCGGCGTCATCACCGCCCTTGCCGGTTTCGTCATCGCGCTCGGCTGGCCGGTGAACAGCCTCTGGATCCTCGGCCTGTTCCTGGCGGCCGATCTTATCGTCCAGGGCTCGACTGTGATCGCCTTCGGCCTCGGCATCCGCCGTTGAGATTGTGGAGAGCGGCCGTTCTTTTTTTGACAAGACCCGTTCTTTTTTGACAAGACTAGGACAGGGGATTAGACTTAACGGGTTACAGGCCGGTCCCGCGCAAGCGAACGGTCTGAGTGCGAATGCACCAAGGCACCGGCGGGATCGCCGAGAATGCTAAAAATGGTCATGCGTCCCCCAGAGGCAGGGTTCTGCCTGATCAGAAAAGGGAGGAAGTTCATGCCGATGGTCACCGTTTCCATCTCTCCGCAACAGGCAGCGGGCATCCGCGCCGCCGTCGATAATGGCGGTTATGCCTCGAGCAGCGAGGTCGTCCGCGAAGCGCTCCGCCTGTGGGATAGCACCCGCAAGCTCAATGAGTTCCGGGATGATGTTCTCGACGACGAGGGCGTTCCGTCAGGCGGCAGATGCGTCGCCGACATGTTCGCCGATCACGAGGCGGAGCGCCGCCGCTCCGCCTGAACAAGCGTTTGATTGTATTGGAAAAATTGAATGAACGCGGAGCGCGTGGGGCACCCTTGCGCGTTTCACAAAACTTTCACATTGGCGAAAGAGTTCATTGACCCTTCTGCGGCATGTTCCACGCGAAAAAGAACAAGTCGCAGTGGAGATCAGCCACAATGAAGACCGGCCACGTGAAGACTGGGGTGTCCTTGGCTGCCACCGTCGCGCCGGATGTCCTGCGCCGCTACGCCAGCGATCAGATCGTAACCCTTGCCAAGCTCGTGGTCGAAAATGCCTTTCAGCCGATCGTCGAGGCCGGCACCGGCACGGTCTTCGGCTACGAATCCCTGATGCGCGGCCAGGATCGCATTGGCTACGAGACGCCGGTCGACATCCTCGACGAGGCTCACCAGGCTGGCCAACTGCTGCAGCTCGAACAGATGGTCGCCAGCCGCGCGCTCGCCAAATTCGCAACGCTGTCGAATTACTCCACCGCGACGCTGTTCCTCAATCTCGATGTCCGGCTCATCCCGCATGGCGAAAGCCTGGTCGAAACCCTGCTGCAACACCTGCGCAAGGCCAATATTCCGCCATCCTCCGTCTGCTTCGAATTCTCCGAACGTTTCGACAATACCAGCGTGCCGGAATTTTCCGGCCTGGTTTCCAGGCTGCGCAAGGCCGGTTTCAAGCTGGCGATCGACGATTTCGGCGTCGGCCATGGCGAGATGAAGCTGCTCTGCGATTATGCCGTCGATTATCTCAAGATCGACCGTCATTTCGTCGCCGCGATTGATCGCAGCCCGCGCAAGCGTCATCTCTTGAAAAGCATCGTCAACATTGCCCACGTGCTCGGCACGCGCGTCGTCGCCGAAGGCATCGAGACCGAGGCCGAATTCATCGCCTGCCGCGAATATGGTGTCGACCTCGTCCAGGGCTGGTTCATCTCCCGCCCGACGACGCATATATCGGAGCTGGCGCCGTCCTTCCCGCACCTGCAGGAGCTCGGCAAGAGCAAACGGGGCAGCCAGTCGCTCGACGAAATCCTCATCCGCAAGCAGATCGAGCTGCTGCCGACGGTCTATGAGAACGACAGCATCGACAGCGTTTTCGAACTCTTCCGCCGCAATCCGCGTCAGGCCTTCTTTCCCGTCCTCAACGCCAATGACGAGCCGCGCGGCATCATCCACGAGCATCACCTCAAGGAGTATATCTACCAGCCCTTCGGCCGCGATCTCTTAAAGAACAAGATGTATGAGCGCAGCATCTCGCATTTCGTCGAAATGGCGCCGATCGTCGGCCTCGACAGCGACGCCGAGCAGCTGATGGCGATCTTCGCCAATATGGAAGGCAGCAACTGCCTGATCCTGACCGACAATATGCGTTATGCCGGCGTCGTCTCGGCCGCCTCGCTGATCAAGGTCATCAACGAGAAACAGCTGAAGACCGCGCAGGACCAGAACCCGCTGACCGGCCTGCCGGGCAATCGCGCCATCCGCGATTTCATGCGTCAATCCGGCCGCGACGGCGATGAGCTCCGCCACTTCTGCTATTGCGACTTCGACAATTTCAAGCCGTTCAACGATGCCTATGGCTTCCATCTCGGTGACCACGCGATCTCGCTGTTTGCCGCGCTGATGCGCCGCTATTTCTTCGCCGAGCGCCATTTCCTCGGCCATGTCGGCGGCGACGATTTCTTCATCGGCATCGTCGGCTGGACCAAGGAAGAGCTGACGGAGATCCTCGACCGGCTGATCAGCGATTTCCACGACGACGTGCGGGATTTCTATTCCGACGAGGATCGCGCCGCCGGCCGCATCCTCGGTCACGACCGCACCGGCGCCGAAGCTTTGTTCCCGCTGATGCGCTGCTCGATCGGCGTCATCGAACTGCCGGAAGGCCTCGTTGTTGACGATATCAACCGCGTCAGCGCCGAAATCGCCATCATCAAGTCGGCCGCCAAGGACAGCGAGGAAGGTCTCGTCTTCCATTTGCTGGGCGAGGCGAATTGACGCCTTTGCCACATCGTGCCTTCCCAAGCCTGCGGGGCTGATTTATTCCGGTTTCTTCCGATTAGGGAGGAGCCGGTCATGCCATTGCCTCAGGATATGCGTTTCGTCGATCTGCCGTCCTTTGGCGGACCGGAGGTGATGACGATCGGCAGGCGTTCGCTTCCTGTGCCCGGCGACGGGGATGTCCTGGTGCGCGCCGAGGCGATCGGCGTCAATCGCCCGGATATTGCCCAGCGCCAGGGCAACTATCCCGCGCCGAAGGGTGCGAGCCCGATCCTCGGCCTGGAATTGTCGGGCGAAATCGTTGCCGTCGGCCCGGGCGTCAGCGGCAATGCCGTCGGCGACAAGGTCTGCGGCCTCGCCAATGGCGGCGCCTACGCCGAATATTGCCTGCTGCCTGCAGGCCAGATCCTGCCCTTTCCCAAAGGCTATGACGCGGTGAAGGCGGCAGCTTTGCCTGAGACCTTCTTCACCGTCTGGGCCAACCTCTTCCAGATGGCCGGGTTGACGGAAGGAGAGACGGTGCTGATCCATGGCGGTTCCAGCGGCATCGGCACGACGGCGATCCAGCTCGCCCGCGCCTTCGGCGCCGAGGTCTACGCGACGGCGGGCTCGAAGGAGAAATGCGAAGCCTGCGAAAAGCTTGGCGCCAAACGCGCGATCAACTACCGGACCGAGGATTTCGCCGAGGTGATCAAGGCCGAGACCGGCCACGGCGTCGATATCATCCTCGACATGATCGGTGCCGCCTATTTCGAGCGCAACATCGCCTCGCTGGCGAGGGACGGCTGCCTGTCGATCATCGCCTTCCTCGGTGGCGCGATCGCCGAAAAGGTCAATCTCTCGCCGATCATGGTCAAGCGCTTGACGGTCACCGGCTCCACCATGCGCCCGCGCACGGCGGAAGAAAAACGCGCCATCCGCGACGATCTTCTCTCCGAGGTCTGGCCGCTGCTGGAAGCCGGCACCGTCGCCCCCGTCATCCACAAGGTCTTTGCCTTCGAAGAGGTCGTCGAAGCCCACCGGCTGCTGGAAGACGGCAGCCATGTCGGCAAGGTCATGCTGCGCGTCGGCTAGAGCAATTCCAGCAAAAGTGTGCAGCGGTTTTGCCAGGCAAAGCGCGAAGCGCTTTTGCCGGGAATTGCGCCAAAACAAAGAGATAGGGCGCTCTTAGTGCGTCCTATCGGATGCGCGGGACGGTAATGTCAGCGACACCGCGACCGCGAGAACACCGGGCAGCGCCATCAGCAGATAGAGCCAGTGCGCCGCCGACAGGGCGCCTGGTATGCCGCCGGGATGAACGAGGCCGGCACCATTGGCGATGACGCCGGCAAAGGCGGCCCCAAACGCCCCACCGAGCGAACTCATCGTCGGGATCGCGGCGGAAGCCTTGTCCTTCTCGTTGTCGGCGACGAGCCTCAAAACCATGGCGACGAGATGCGCCCAGCCGAGACCGATGCCGAAGCCCATCATGAACATGCCGATCGCCGCCGGCACGATGATCAGCATATGCCCCTCGGGATTGACCTTGGCCAGGAAGACGGCGAGGCAAGCGGTCGCCGCCGCCTCGATGAGGGCGCCGATGACGATTGCCCAATAGGCTCGGCGGCCGGTCAGCGAGCCGCTGAGGAAGGCAGCGAATGTCCAGCCGAGGGCAACGAGCGCCACCAAATAACCCGATAGGAGTGGTGCCACCCCATGCAGGGTCTGCAGGAAATAGGGAATAAAGACATCGCTGACGAGCACGACGGTCATGGCGAGCATCGTCAGATAGACCCGTGCAATCGGCCGGGAAAGGCTGACGGCGCCGGACGGCAAGAGCCGGTTCGGGCTTCGGCCCTCGATGAAGAGCATGCCGGCGACCGCGACGACCGAGGCCGCGATCAAAGCGATTTTCGCGCCCGTCGTCTCGATCGCGCCGGCCGCACTCACCATCAGCACGGCGGCAAGCAGCAGTCCGATCTGGGCAACCGGGGTTTTCTCCTGCTCGCGGTCGTCCTCGACCTCGGGCAGAAGCCGAGGCGCCAGGAACGCCATCAGCAGGCCGAGCGGCACGAGCACGATGAAAGCATAGCGCCAGGCGTGGCCCGAAGAAAAGAAGCCGCCGAGCGTCGGCCCGATGACGGTCGAGACCCCCCAGATTGCCGCGTAGAGCGTCGATGCCTTCGGCCATAGCGGCTCGGGATAGACGAAGCGGATGAAGGCATAGCCGAGCGCGGCAAGCGCCCCTGTTCCCAGACCCTGCACCGCACGTCCGATCAGCACCACCGGCATCGACGGTGCGGCTGCGGCAATCAGGCTGCCGGCGCCGAAGACCAGTGCTGCGATCACATAGACGGATCGAAGCCCGATGCCGCGCGGCCGCATGGCGACGAAGATCGAGCCGAGCACGGCGGCGGCGACGAACAGGCTGGTGACCCAGGAAAACAGCGCGAGGCCGCCGATGTCGCGCACGATCGAAGGCGCGATCGTCGCCATGATGTAACTTTCCACCGCATAAAGCGTCACGCCGCCGGCCAGCATCAATGTTGCCGGCAAGTGCTCGGGCAGGAAGAGGCGGAAGACGGAGCTGGCGCTGGGGATGGCTGCTGTCTGGTCGATATTCGACATGGGAGGACCCCGAGATTTTTGCTGGCGAAGGATTATATTCCAAGTTATAAATTGGAAAATTGCATGCTACCTCGATTAAAACAAGATTTGACTTGGAAAATATGCGTCAGTCCCCAGCCAACCGGATCCTGATCCTGATAAAGACCGACGGGCCGCAGCTCGCCGCCGCGATCGGCGATGCGCTCGGCATTTCGGGCGAGGCCGCCCGCCAGCAACTGTCGAAGATGGCGGAGGAGGGGCTGGTGGAACCGGTCACAGTTGCCGCCACGGGCCGGGGCCGGCCGCGCCAGCTCTGGCACCTGACAGCCAGCGGCAACCGCCAGTTCCCGGATGGCCATGCCGAGCTGACGGCAAACCTCCTCGGCACGCTCGTCGAACAGCTCGGCCCCGCAGCCCTCGATACCGTCATTTCCGCCCGCGAGGGCGAGACGCTGAAGCGCTATCGGGAGGAACTCAGCCAGGCGCATGACCTTGCCGCACGTGTCGAGGCCCTTGCCGGTATCCGCACCCGCGAGGGTTATATGGCCGATTGTTGGAGGCAAGCAGACGGCACCTTCATGCTGGTCGAAAACCACTGCCCGATCTGTGCGGCCGCCACCGCCTGCGCGGGCTTCTGCCGCTCCGAACTCGAGACCTTCCGCGCCGTCCTCAGCGCCGAGGTCGAGCGCAGCGAACACATCCTCGCCGGCGCCCGCCGCTGCGCCTATCGCATCATGCCAGGTTGAGGCGTGGCGATCGGAACGTCATGCTTCAGGCCGGCTGCCGCGCCTGCCGCTTGCTGCTTTCGAGATAGAGCAGCACTCCGATCGATGCGAGACCCGCGGCCGCGCCGACGAAGGCGGTGCCGGAATAATCGGTGATCGCGGTGCCGAAGGCGAAGAGGCCGGCGCTGATGCCAACCCCAATGAACGTGTTCAGCGAGATCAGCGAGGTTCCGAGCCCCGGCCGGTCCGCGATCAGGTCCTGCAGATAGGTGATCGGCACGCTGAGGATCGCTGCCGCCCCGCAGGCATTGAAGAGGAGGAGTGCGTAGACGTGCCAGGGTGCGGAAGCAAAGCCGAGCAGCAGCAGATAGACGCAATAGATCAGCGCGCCGAAGGCGAGCACATGCACAGTTCGGAAGCGGCGCTGCGCAAAGCCCCACATCATCATGAACGGCATCTCGAGCAAGGCCGTCAAACCTGCCATCAAGCCGACATCGACCACAGTGCCGCCGGCCGCATGGGTGATGATCAGCGGCAGGAGCATGGCGTTCAGCCGCTGCAGCCCGAACAGCATCGCCATGACGATGACGCGCGACAGCACATGCGGCACGAAAATCCGTTTCAGTGAAGCAAAGAAGCCGACTGGATCGGGGGCAGGGCCGCCGGCGCCATTTCCGGGTGCGAAGAAGAAATACAGGCAGAAGCAGGTGCAGCTTGCCAATGCCGCGATCCCATAGGCCGGCGTCATCGACGGCGAACTAACGAGATAAAGGCCGATCAACCCCGGCGCCAGCGCCCATGAGCCGGAAAAGAGCGCCCGCACCGTTGCAGTGATCGCCGCCCCCTGGCCACGGTCCATCTGGTTGGTCCTGGCGCGCAGGCTGGCAAACAGCAGCGAATAGGTGGAATTGCTCATCGGAACCAGCAACAGCGTGGAGAAGATGAAGACCACGGGGCTATGAATGATCGCGATCGACCCGAAGCCGAGCATGCCGGCGACGCAAAGCCCCAGCACCAGCGGCCGGCGCTCCTTCAGCCTGTCCGACCAGATGCCGAGCGTCAGGCTCGTCGTGACGTTGACGATCGAAGAGAAGAACACCAATGCCGAATAGGCGCCATTGCTCAAGCCGAGTTCATTGATCCCGATGATCGACTGATAGGGCGCGGTCGACGCATAGGTGAAGGCGAGCGCGACGAGGGTCACGGTCGGAATACGGATCCTGTTGTCACGAAGGATCAAGGAAAAGGTGGATGGCATGGGGCGGTTCCTGATGCACCACTCTTAGCTGCATCGGACCTATCAGAGAAACGATAGTTTTAGATTGCTTCGGTCAATTTATGTGATGAATGTTTGGACGATGTGATCGCGGCCAGAGCCCGCAGCGAGGCTGAACGCCTACTTCAGAATTTCGCGACCAAATTCGAGAGCCAGAAGTCGATTTGCCCGAAGGGAAGCACCTTTCCCAAAAATCCGACCAGAGCTGACGTGCTGACGATCAGCGCTAGCCCCAGAAGTGTTCCGAGGATTATTCCAACGCTCGCCTTTGCCGGCCGGCGTGCCAGCTAACACGCCAGACTCAGAGAGACAATTGTGAAGAATGCCAACAATGTGGACTCTGAAATGGAAACGCCCGATTGCAAAACAATTCCTTGGAATGTGAACTGGGTTGCACGATAGCGTCTCGATGCGTCGAAACTCAAGGCCTGGGATGGGGGAGGTTGCGGCGCGAGCGGCAGGAGGCGCAATTCCGGTCGACTTCGCTGTACTTGCTCCAGAGGCTCACCCCACCCTCCGTCTTCCTCGGGCTTGACCCGAGGATCCACGCCGGCCTCCAGCGGCAGCGGGCATGGATCCTCGGCTCAAGGCCGAGGAGGACGGAATATGCGGTGACGTCCAGCCACAGATAGAGCCGGTGCGCTATCAGCAGGCACCCGCGCAGCCGCCTAAACCCTGGCAAAACGTCGACCCCGTTGGCTTTCCCCGCGTGACGGGTTATGGACTGCGCTATCCCGCCAGTATCCGGACAAAAGCTCATGACCAATCCCGTCACCGTCGAAGTCACCCGCGGCCTGCTCGTCGAAAGTCGCCATCGCGGCGCGGTGGCTGTGGTCGATGGCGATGGCAAGCTTGTCTTCTCGCTGGGCGACATCGAGGCCGCGGTCTTCCCGCGCTCGTCCTGCAAGGCGATGCAGGCGCTGCCGCTGGTCGAGAGTGGTGCTGCCGATGCCTATGGCTTCGGCGACAAGGAATTGGCGCTGGCCTGCGCCTCGCATAATGGCGAGGAGGAGCATGTGACGCTTGCCGCGTCCATGCTGTCGCGTGCCGGCCGGGATGTCGAAACGCTGGAATGCGGCGCCCACTGGTCGATGAGCCAGAAGATCCTGATCCAGCAGGCTCGCACGCTCGACGCACCGACCGCGCTGCACAACAATTGCTCAGGAAAACATGCCGGTTTCATCTGCGCCTGCTGCCATCAGGACCTCGATCCGAAGGGCTATGTCGGCGCCCAGCACCCGCTGCAGGTCGAGATCCGCGCGGCGATGGAAAGCCTCACCGGCGCCGTGATTGGCGCCGATAGCTGCGGCACCGACGGCTGCTCGATCCCGACCTATGCCGTGCCGCTGCGCAGCCTGGCCCATGGTTTTGCCAAAATGGCGACCGGCACCGGCCTCGAACCCCTGCGTGCCAGGGCATCCCGCCGCCTGATCGAGGCCTGCATGGCCGAGCCCTTCTATGTCGCCGGCTCCGGCCGCGCCTGCACTGCGCTGATGCAGATCGCCCCCGGCCGCATCTTCGTCAAGACAGGCGCCGAGGGCGTCTTCTGCGCCGCGATCCCGGAAAAGGGAATCGCCATCGCGCTCAAATGCGAAGATGGCATGACCCGCGCCGCCGAAGCCATGGTGGCGGCGACACTCGCCCGCTTCTTCGAGACGGAGGATGAGGTGCATGCGGCATTGACGGCCTATGCCGCAACGCCGATGCGCAATTGGAACGGCATCCATGTCGGCGATATCAGGGTCACCTCTGCCTTGGCCGGGTGAGTGCGAGCTTACATATATAAGTTATTAAAAAAATAAGAATTACCTAATATAAAAAGGGATACGTCCTGCGATTGCGGATGCACCCTTTCGCGGCGACGTGAGCACAGTCCTGGAAGCCGTGAGGGCAGGGCATGTTTGCAGGCCGCTATCTCTGGTGGATGCTGATGGGGATCGGCATCTTCATGTTCGCCGCGCTGAGCCTCGATTATATCACCTGGCTCACGATCCAGTTGTCCGGCTGCGGCGATATGGCCGGCGCCTGCGAGCCGGTCCTCCGGCTGATATCGGGCATGCTCAAACCCGCCTGCATCTGGGCTGCAATCGGCATACTCTTCATGGCAACGCTGCTGCGTCTTCACACTATCTCGCTCCTCTGGTTCTGGGGACCGATCGTCGCTGTCTGGTTCGTCGCCTCCACGCCGATCCTCCTCTTCCTGGCAGCGGATGCGGCGGCTCTGACGCAACCCGCCACCTTGGCGGCGCTGCCCGTCGCCTTGCTGTTTCTGGTTGTTTTCATCGCCTATCTCGTGATTGCCGTCGAAGATGGCGACAGGCCGCCGCTTGCAGCCTCGCTGCCGTTGCGCCTCACACTCCGCCTGACGGCGGTCTACGGCGCGCTTGCCGGTTTAGCCTTCATGCCGGAACTGTCGCGGATCGCCGGGACCCTGCTGGATATGCCGGCACTTTCCGTCGTCATCGCGCTGGCGCAGCCATATCTGCAGACGGTGCTCACCCTTGGAACCGGCAGCATGGCGCCGGCCTATGCCGTGCTGGCGGCCTTCATCGCGGCCCTTGCCGCAAGCCTCTTGCCGCATGCTGCCGCGCCGCAACCCTCCCGCAGCGCCATCATGCTGCGGCGATTGCGCCGTTGAGATCGCGATAGGGTTTCAACTCTTCGGCCGTCATCTCCACGGGCACGATCAGCCCCGCCACTTCGGAAATGCCGAGCACCGGGCAGGGCGAGACGAGGTCGAACTTCTCCTCGGTCAGCAGCACATGCGTTTCAGCCGCGCAGCGGGCGATGTGCCGCTTGATCGCCGCTTCCTCGAAATCGCCGGTGGAAAGCCCGTGCACCGGATGCGCCGCGGTGACGCCGAGGAAGAAGAGATCGGGGCGCAGCTGCGAGATCGCCGCTGCCGCCGCGGCCCCCGTCGCCACCATCGAATGTTTGTAGAGCCGTCCGCCGGTGAGGATCACCTCGGCTGTCGGGTGGTGTTCCAGCTCGGCGGCGATGGTCGGGCTGTGGGTCGCAACCGTCAGCGGCATGTCGCGCGGCAGTTGCCGGGCGATCTCCGCCGTCGTCGTGCCGCCGTCGAGGAAGATCATCTGACCGGGCTTGACCATCGCCGCCGCCGCCGCGCCGAGCCGCGCCTTGATCTGCGACGAGACGCTGCGCCGAGCGGTGAAGTCAGGCAGATCAGGCGCCAGCGGCATCGCCCCGCCATGCACCCGTTTCAACAGCCCCTCCGCCGCCATTTCCCGGAGGTCACGCCGGATCGTGTCTTCCGAAAGGGCGAAATCCTCGGCGACGCGCTTGGCGACCACCTGGCCGTCACGGCGCAGGATGTCGAGAATGAGGGTCTTGCGTTGCGTTGTCAGCATGATCTCTCTGCACGAAATTAAACATAATAGCCCGATATTGCACGAAGTGACTCGACATTCAAGAAATATCGTGCATTTTCACGAAATCCCGTGCATGAGGCCGGGAGTGCTCACGCAGAAGCGGAGCGAAGGAGTAGATCATGTTGATTTTGATTGCCGGGCCCTATCGGTCCGGAACGGGCGACGACCCGGAAAAGATGGCCGCCAACCTGAAGCGACTGGAAGCGCCTTCGCACGCGCTGTTTGAAGCCGGCCATGTGCCGATGATCGGCGAATGGGTGGCCCTGCCGATCTGGCACGCCGCCGGCGGCCGGTCGGTCGGCGACGCGCTCTACGAAGAGATCTTCCACCCGGTCGCCGGCCGGCTGCTGCAGCTCTGCGAAGGCGTGCTGCGCCTGCCCGGCGATTCCAAGGGAGCGGACAACGACGTCCGCATCGCCCGGGAACGCGGCATTCCGGTCTGGCACAGGCTGGAGGATGTGCCGGGCTGCGGCTGAGCGGGTTTTTGGCCTCGTCAGACGTGAGAGCGTCGCAGCAGAGTGTATTCGCTCCTTGGCAGATAAGACAAGCTCGAGCGCAAGAGCGGCCCCTCACCCTAACCCTCTCCCCGTAAAAGCGGGGCGAGGGGACGTGCCTTGCGCGAGGTGAGTGGGGAATGGAGAGGTCGCCGCATATCCCCTTCGCCCCGCCTGCGGGGAGAAGGTGGCGGCAGCCGGATGAGGGGCGAGGCACGGCACATCGATTATGCCCTCGCGCCCGACGCACCCACCCTTGTCCCGATGGACGATCAAAACCCAATCCCACCAGTTCCGACCCGCGCACCGCTACGCTATAACCCTTGCCGAAAGGGAGTCGAGAACCATGCTGACACTATACTACGCGCCGGGAACCTGCGCGCTCGCAAGCCTTATTGCCCTGGAAGAATCCGGCCTGGCCTTCGAAGTCAAGAAGATCAGCCTCCGCGATGGCGAGCAGCGCGCGCCGGACTATCTGAAGATCAACCCGAAGGGCCGTGTGCCGGCACTCGTCACCGATTATGGCGTGCTGACGGAAACGCCGGCGATCCTGGCCTATATCGCCCAGAGCGCGCCGGCCGCCAAGCTGGCGCCGCTTGACGACGCCTTTGAATTTGCCAGGCTCCAGTCCTTCAACAGCTATATCTGCTCGACCGTGCATGTGAACCATGCCCATCGCCCGCGCGGCTCGCGCTGGGCCGACGAGCCGGCGGCAATCGAGGCGATGAAGGCCAAGGTGCCGCAGAATATGGCCGATTGTTTCACGCTGATCGAGCAGACGATGTTCGAAGGCCCATGGGTGATGGGCGAAGCCTATTCGCTCGCCGATCCCTACCTCTTCGTCATGACCGACTGGCTGCCATCGGACGGCATCGATCCCGCCCGGTTCGAAAAGGCGAGCGACCATCACGCCCGCATGCTGCAGCGCCCCGCCGTGCAGCGGGCGCTGGCCTATGATCGGGCCTGATCCTTAAATCCGGCGGCAAGCTTCTTCGGCGCCCGGAACAGCCAGGCGCCGATCAGCCGCAGCCGCAATTCCTCGTCGCCGATCACGGCGGCGCGCACCGGCAGATGCGGCCAGCCGACATAATGATCGGTTTGAAAATAGACGTCGGGCGCCATCTCCAGCAGGTGATCCTTGTCGTCGAGCGAAATCGAGATCACGATCGTCTCGGCGTTCTTCACCGCCACAAAACTCTTGCCGCCGACCGTCAGCGCCGGATTGCCGTAGGAGGTGCTCTCCTCGACATCGGGCAGCCCGGCTTCCGCCGCCAACCGTTTCAGACGTTCGAAGATCGCATCGACATGACAGGCCATGGTACCGCCCTTGCTGCCAGGGCGAACCTATCATATTTTCACGCGCATTTCGCCAGCGGCGACTTGGCCTCTGCTTGAAAGTCGGCCGGCATTCCGAGCGGCAGATCGGCGATTTCGCGCATCGACATGCGCTCGACCTCGGGATGCCGCAACGGATCGTCCTTCCAGGCTGGGGCATCGCCAATTTCCGCGGTGCCCACAGCAAGGGCTGGTCTCAAGAAAAACTTCAGCAATGACATGGCATGCCTCGCTTTCTCAGTGGCGCGGAACAGATAGTGCAGTGGCTGACGCCCGCTGAACCATCGCATTTCCCGCAGACTGCACGTTCGAATGGATTGCCTATGCTTGCAATGTCGGCCTCAACAGGCAGATTTTCAATTGAGATTAATGCGGCGCCGCTATAGAAAAACTATATGAAGAACTTGAATATGGTCCATCTCAACGGCCTGCGCGCGCTGGAAGCCGTCGGTCGTCTCGGCTCGCTGCAGGCAGCGGCCGACGAACTCGGCGTCTCGGTCGGCGCTGTCAGCCAGCAGGTCATCAAGGCCGAAGCCCAACTCGGTCAGGTGATCTTCGAGCGCACCGCCAGGGGCATGATTGCCACCGAAGCCGGCCGGCCGGTGCTGTTGGCACTTGACGAGGGTTTCGCCCGTCTTTCGGCGGCGGTGTCGATCGCCAGCCGCAAGGACGATGCGATCCTGACGATTTCGGTGGCGCCGGTTTTCGCCGCCCGCTGGCTCGTTCATCGGCTCGATCGCTTCGCCGAGCGTCATCCCGACATCAAGCTGCGGCTGGATGCGACCACCAATCTCGTCAATCCGGCGCTTTGCGACGTCGATATCGGCATCCGCGTCGGCAACGGCAAGTGGCCTGACGTGAAGGCCGAACTGTTGTTGGCACAGGAGGTCTTTCCCGTCTGCTCCCCCGAGATGGCGGCGAATTTGAAGGAACCCGCCGATATCCTCGCACTGCCTGCCATCATCGATGGCCGCGCCATGTTCACCTGGGAGGTCTGGATGCGCGAGGCCGGACTATCCGGCGCAACGCTTCCAACCCGCCACGTCTTCAACGACGCCTCGCTCTGCCTCGATGCGGCGATCGCCGGCCAGGGCGTCATGCTGGCCTGGCAGACCCTTGCCGCCTTTGCGCTCGCCGAAGGCCGGCTGGCCGCCCCTTTCGGTATTCGTGCGCAGACCGGCTTCGGCCATTACTTCGTCACCGCCGAAGGCACGCGCGAGCCGAAGAAGGTGAGAGATTTCAAGGCCTGGATCCGCGAGGAAATGGCCGGCACATTGGCTCTCTTCCGGTAGTCCTCACACCTCGATCGGTTCCTTGGCCCGCGCTGCCTGCATCGCCTTATAGGCCAGGCGGGACTGGCATCGCTCGATCCAGGCTTTGATATTCGGATGCGCATCGAACAGCGCCTCTTCGCTCTGGGCGTAGCGCAGCACCTCGGCGATGTTGAGATCGGCGACGGTGAAGTGGTCGCCGACGATCCATTGCCGGCCGGCAAGGTGGCCTTCGAGAACCGCCAGCGGCCTGCGTAGCGACCGGCAGGCGACCGCGATCGTCTGTTGGCCCTCGTCGCTATTTTCGAGCCCGTTATCATAGGTGAGCACGATCTTCACCGTAAGCGGCTCGACCTGCGAAGCCGCCCAGACCGTCCACATCGTCAGCAATCCGTCTTCTTCGACGGTTTGGCCGGAAAGCGGTCCGCCGTCTCTCCGCGCCAGGTAGAGATTGATCGCCAGCGACTCGTGCATGACGAGGTCGCCGTCCCTGATGCTGGGGATCTGCGCCATTGGATTGACGGCGATGAAATCAGGCGAATGCGTATTGAGGGGCGCATCCGTTGAGAGCGGTTCTGCCAGCCGCCTTGCCTGCAGCACCGGCACCGATTGGAATGCGAGCCCGAGTTCCTCCGCCATCCAGTAGACGCGAGACGCGCGCGATCGATAGACCCCGTAGATTGTCAGCATGAACGATATCCCCTCGATGTTATCCCGAGGGACCGTAGATGCCGTACCGATCCTGGAAAAGTCCTTGTTGCTGATGGGACGATGAAAGCTTTTGATGCCCTTTACGAAACGCGGTTCCGCTCCACGGTCAACTGCGCATAGGGCGAGCCGCCGCCCGCCATCTCGCCGGAGACCTTCTTCTCCCACTGAAAGCCGAGCACTGCCCCTTCGGAGGTCTCCTGGAACACGTTGTCGGTGATGACGGCTGTCCCCGCGCCATCGGCGACCGAAACGGCGCATCCCACGGGCGCCTTACGCACCACATTGCCTGTCACAACGACGTTGCGCAGATACGGCCCCCAGCCGATCTGCAGGCCCCAGCGCGGCGCGCCTTCGATCACATTGCCTGAAATCAGCGTGTCGGCCTCCGCCGCGATGCCGATGCCGAAGCCGACCTCGTGCTGATAGGGGCCGCGCAGCGTCAGGTTGCGCACGACATTGCCGGTGACGCTCGCCAGCCGGCCGCCCTCGTCGAAATTGGCGATCGAGATGCCGTTGGCCGCCCCGTCGATCATGTTGGCGGAAACGACGGCGCCCTCGAAGGCGAATTCGACATAGATCGCCGTCTCGCCGGAACGCCGGCACTGATTGCTGCTGATCTGGATGTCCGAGGCGGAATTGGCGCGGATCGCCGTAAAGGCGCAATCGGAGATCTGGTTGTTCACCACCATCACGCCGTCGGCGCGGAAGATGTTGATGCCGTTGCCGTTTTGCCCGGTGCCGCCGTCATTGGCGCGGATGCTGGAGATGCGGTTGCCGGAGACGACAGTGCCGTCCTCCGCCTTCTTCCAGCGATGCACCAGAATGCCGCCATTGCCGCAATCCAAAACGGTGTTGCCGGTGACCGAGAGGGTGGTGGAATCCACCGCGTAAAGCCCGGATTGGGCAGCCCCCGAAATGCGGCTACGCTCGATCCGCCCGCCGCAACGCTCCAGTTGCAGGCCGTGCTTGCGGCTGCCGCCGATCTCGCAATTGTCGATCAGCACCTCGTCGACACCGGTAAATTGCAACAGTCCGCCGGCATAGTCGCCAAGCCTGCGGTTGCCGCCGTCGATGACGAGATTGGAAAGCTCGATGCGCCGCACGTTCTCGGCCGAAAACAGATGGCCTTCGCCGGTATAGACGATCCGCGAGGCGCCCGGCACGCCAGTGATACGCGTGTTGTCCGGCAAAGTGAGATTGGAGACCCGGTAGGTGCCAGGCGGCAGGAACACCGGCACGTTCTCGCGCGCCGCCTGTTCGATCATCTGCTGCAGGTTGCTGGTCTTCCGGTCGCCGCTTTCGGGAATGGCGCGATAGTCCACCGCGTCGATCGCCCCGCGCAGATTGGGCTGAGCGGCCGCCGTCAGCGGCGAGGCAAGCGTGCGCGATGCCCCTCCCGCAACGGCCGAGGCGGCAAGAAAGAAAAGCATGTCGCGGCGTGAGGGCATCCGGAGATCACTTGTCATAACGCGCCCGTAGCAGGAAACGTGCCAGGCAGGCATGTATTCTTTTGGCACAGGCTGGGCAAGGGCGGATGAAATTGCCGTTATGGCCGAGGCCGACGGCAGGATCTCGCCGCTTATATTGTCGTCTTGTTCACCCTTTCATTTAAGCAAGCCGAAGGAAATGAGGACTACTTTGAAGGGAATTTCAATGATGACGAGTGCGGGATACGGCCTTCGGCCGGCGGGGAGAATGGCATCATGCACGAATTGGGTGCCAGGCGATGGGAATCAACCGATGCCCTGACGGCCGAAACGCGACGCATCGTCGCCGCGACGGAGGCAATGATGGCATCGACCGCCCACCACCTCTCCGAAGGCATCGAGAACCTGCGCCTCAAGGCGATCGTCCACGAACTTCCGGATTTCCTCTACGTCAAGGATCGTGACAGCCGCTTCGTCTTCGC
Organism: Rhizobium acaciae; assembly: GCF_025941625.1. NCBI lineage: Bacteria > Pseudomonadati > Pseudomonadota > Alphaproteobacteria > Hyphomicrobiales > Rhizobiaceae > Rhizobium > Rhizobium acaciae. The sequence continues at coordinate 172,529 of NZ_JAPCZO010000012.1, read as the reverse complement.
CAACGCCGTCACCGCCAGCAGCCTCGGCCTGGAGCGCGCCGATCTGATCACCGGCAAGCGCGACTTCGACCTGTTCGATTTCGAGACGGCGCGCCGCCATTTCGACATCGAGCAGCAGATCATGGCGACGGGCGAAGCCCGCATCGACATGGAGGAATCCTACGTCCTTCCCGGCAGCAGAAGACCGATATGCCGGCTGACCTCGAAGATACCGCTGCGCAACGATCGCGGCGAGATCGTCGGCCTGATCGGCGTTTCCCGTGATATCACCGAACGCAAGCGCCAGGAGGATCTGCATCGCGGCCAGGCTAGCCTGCTCGAAATGATCGCCCGCAACGAGCCGTTGCCGATGATCCTCGAGGCCCTCGTGCTGATGATCGAGGCGCAACTGGATGGGATTGACGGATCGGTGCTGCTGCTCGACGGCGAGGGCATCAGGCTCTATCACGGCGCCTCTCCCAATCTGCCCGGCGGCTACAGCCGCCTGATCGATGGCGTCACGATCGGCCCCAAGGTCGGCTCCTGCGGCACTGCGGTGTGGCGCGGCCAGTCGGTGATCGTCGAGGATGTGACGATTGATCCGCTGTGGGAGGATTTCCGCGCGATGATCGCGCCGTTCGGCTTCCGCTCCTGCTGGTCGACGCCGATCGCCACCTCGCAGAACAACGTGCTCGGCACGTTCGCGCTCTATTCCCGGGAAGTCCGCCGTCCCACCGAGCACGAGATGACGCTGGTGGCGCTTGCTACCCATATCGCCGGCATCGCCATCGAGCGCAAGCGTGTCGACGACCGCATCCATTTCATGGCCCATCATGACGATCTGACGGGCCTGCCGAACCGCGCCTTCCTCAAGGAGCGGCTGGCGAGCATCCTCGACCAGGCCCGGCGCAACAACCGCAAGGTGACCGTGGCCTATATCGATCTCGACAATTTCAAGGACATCAACGACGGCCGCGGCCATGCCGCGGGCGACGAGGTTCTGAAAGAGACCGCCGCCCGCATGGCCAACAGCGTCAGGGCGTCCGATATGGTGGTGCGCCTCGGCGGCGATGAATTCCTCGTGGTGCTCGTCCACCAGTCGAGCCATGATGCCGGCATCACGCGCCGCCTTCGCGATCTGCAAAAGGCGATCAACCGGCCGATCCGCGGCGCGAACGGCGAGATCACTGTCACCTCGAGCATCGGCGTTGCCGCCTTCCCCTTCGATGGCGCGACCTCGGAAGAGCTTCTGGCCAATGCCGACCGCGCCATGTACCGCGCCAAGGAACTCGGCCGCAACACATTGCAGCATCACGATGGCGGCGGCACGCCTGTGGGAATGCCGCTCGGCGAGCAGGAGGAACTGCACCAGGCGATCACCGGCCACCAGCTGTTCCTGCAATACCAGCCGCAGGTCGATGTCGCCACCGGCCGCATCACCGGGCTCGAGGCGCTGGTGCGCTGGAACCATCCGGCAAAGGGCAGGGTGCCGCCGGTCAATTTCATTCCGCTGGCGGAAGAGACCGGCCTCATCGTTCCCCTCGGTCTCTGGGTGCTGAACGAGGCCTGCCGCCAGGCGCGCCACTGGCAGGAAATGGGCCTGGCACCGCTCACGATCGCCGTCAACGTCTCGGCCAAGCAGTTCGCCGATCCGGATTTCGCAACCCATGTCGCCGAGGCGCTGGAGCGCCACCGCCTGCAGTCCCGCTGGCTGGAGCTGGAGGTCACCGAAAGCGTGGTGATGCAGAATGCCGAACGGGCGCTCGCCATGATGGAAACGCTGCGGGGGCTTGGCGTGCGCCTGTCGATCGACGATTTCGGCTCCGGTTATTCCAGCCTGGCGGCACTGAAGACCTTCCCCTTCGATCGCCTGAAGATGGACCGCTCTCTGGTCGAGGCCCTGCCGGGCGACAAGACCGCCGTCGCCATCGCCTCGGCGGTCATTTCGCTGGCTCAGACGCTGAAGCTCTCGGTTCTCGCCGAAGGCGTCGAAACCGACGCCCAGATGGATTTCCTGCGCCAGGCGCACTGCGAGGAGGCGCAAGGCTTCCGCTTCTCCAAACCGGTCTCGCCGGAGGAGATCCCGGCATTGCTGCGGGCGCGTAGTCTCTGAGCTCTATTTCGCAAGCTTGCCGATCGCCTCGATCTCGTTGGTCCATATGCCCGCCGCATAGTTTGCCGGCAGCCGCGCCAGTAGCGTGGGGTCGTCGATGCCGGTGGAAAAATCGCTGCCGCGATAGGGGCCGAGCACGAAAACCTCGGTCCCGGCATCCGCCATCCGGTCGAGAAAACGATCCGGCCAGCCCCAGAGCCACGGCGCGATATTGATCGGCACCAGCATCATCGCATGTCTGCATTCGTCCGGCAGCAGGCCGGTCCAGCCATAGCCGATGTAGCCGAACAGGCAGCCCTTCAGGCTCTTGCGCGAGGCGGTCTTGATATCGGGCACGAGCCGGCGGATCACGTCGATCGGCTCGTCGCCGCCATAAACGATGATCTCGGCCCGTCGCTCAATGGAAAGCCCGTTGAGCACGGCGGCGAGCTTTTCACCCTCGGAAGGATCGCGGCTCTTGATGTTGATGAGGAAGCGCCGATCCGGAAAACTCGACAGCACCTCGGCAAGCGTCGGCATCATGCCGATGCCCCGGCCGCGAAAGGGAAAGGTCTTGCCGCCATCGGCGGTGTAACCATAGCCGATGTCGAGCCTCTTCATGTCAGCCATCGAATGCTCGCGCGTGACGCCGTGCCCGTCGGTTCGGCAGCCGAGCGTCCAGTCGTGAAAGACGGCGAACTGCCCATCCGTCGTCGGATGCACGTCGATCTCGACGATATCGGCGCCGGCCGCAAAGCCTGCCTGCATCGACGGGATGGTGTTTTCCAGATAGTCGTGTTTCGGCGGCAGCATGCGGCTTGCCGTGCAGGTGTCGTTCTTGAGATCGGTTTCGTCGAATCGCTGGGCGATGCCGCGATGCGCGAGCAGCACCGGTTTTCCCGGCCGATGTTCGGCAAGCAGGCTTGTATTGGTGAGGTAAATGCCCGCCGAAGCGAGCGCGATTGCCGCCGCGCAATAGAAAAGCTTCCTGCCCAATGCCGATCCCCCTGGTTGCATCGCAAGGGTTAGAAAGCGATTCTGGTTGTTCTTGGGCTGTTTTCCGGCTTTTCTATGCTGTGGCAACAATGAGTCTGATCGCTATGGAATTTGACGACGACGAGCTCATCCATTTCGAAGCGCATGGCGCCGCCCCGTTGCCGCCGGCCGTGGTCGAAGGGCATGTCGCCCATGACGGCGCCCGCATCTGGTATGCGAGCTACGGCTCTGGCCCACCCGTCATTCTGCTGCATGGCGGCCTCGGCCACAGCGGCAACTGGGGCCATCAAGTCCCGGCACTGTTGCGCCGCGGCCGCCGCGTCGTGCTTGTCGACAGCCGCGGCCATGGAAGAAGCACCCGCGATTCCCGTCCCTATAGCTACGAGTTGATGGCTTCAGATGTGCTTGCCGTCATGGACGCACTGCATGTCGAAAAGGCTGCGATCGTCGGCTGGAGCGACGGCGCCTGCATCGCATTGATCCTCGCCATGGCGGCGCCGTCGCGCGTCGAGGGCGTCTTCTTCTTCGCCTGCAACATGGATCCGAGCGGCACGCTGGATTTTGTTCCGACCCCGGTCATCGACCGATGCTTCAGCCGACACGCCAAGGATTATGCCGCATTGTCCACCACGCCGGGCGATTTTAATCCATTCGTCGAGGCGGTCAGCCTGATGATGCGAACGGAGCCGAACTATCAGGCCGCCGACTTGGGCCTGATCCGCGTGCCGGTCGCGATCGTCCTCGCCGAGCACGACGAATTCATCAAGCCGGACCATGCCGAATATCTTGCCCGCAGCATTCCGAACGCTGAGATGATCTATCTCAACGGTGTCAGCCATTTCGCGCCGCTGCAGCGGCCGTTGCAATTTAATGCCGCTGTGGAATCCTTCCTCGATGGAATAGGGTCGTGACGATCGCCGGCGTTGAGCCTCGGCGCATTCGCCAGTCCCTTCTTCCCGCCCTCTGGCCTCGCGCCCATTTCCCGCTATCTCTCGTTTCATGAGACCTGATGCGCTGCTTTATCCCGCCCCGGAGGGGCTCTATTGCCCGGAAGGCGGCTTTTATGTCGATCCGGTGCGGCCCGTCGAGCAGGCGCTCGTCACCCACGGCCATTCGGATCATGCCCGCCCCGGCCATGTGAACGTGCTTGCCACCCGCCAGACGCTCGACATCATGCGCTTGCGTTACGGCGACGGTTTCTGCGCCAGCGAGCAGGCGGCAGCCTTCGGTGAGGAGCTGCTGGTCAACGGCGTCAAGGTAAGTTTTCACCCGGCCGGCCATGTGCTCGGCTCCGCTCAGATCGCCATCGAGAAGAATGGCACCCGCATCGTCGTCTCCGGCGATTACAAGCGCCGACCGGACCCGACCTGCGCCGCCTATGTGCCGGTTGCCTGCGATGTCTTCATCACCGAGGCGACCTTCGGCCTGCCGGTCTTCCATCATCCCGACCCGATGGACGAGACGGCCAAGCTCTTGGCATCGCTGCGGCAATTTCCCGAGCGTACCCATCTCGTCGGCGCCTATGCGCTCGGCAAAGCCCAGCGCGTCATCCGGCTGCTGCGCGATGCCGGTTATGCCGAACCGATCTATATCCACGGCGCCATGGAAAAACTCTGCGACTATTATATCGAGCAGGGCATCGATCTCGGCGAGCTGCTGCCGGCGACGATCGAAAGCCGCGACAAGTCCGCTTTCAGGGGGGCGGTCGTCATCGGCCCGTCATCGGCCTTCGCTGATCGTTGGGCCCGGCGCTTCAACGAGCCGCTGCCGGCCTTCGCCTCCGGCTGGATGATGGTGCGCCAACGCGCCAAGCAGCTCGGCGTCGAACTGCCGCTCGTCATCTCCGATCATTGCGACTGGCCGGAACTGACGGAAACCATCCGCGAACTGCACCCGGCCGAGGTCTGGGTGACGCATGGCCGCGAGGAGGCCCTGGTGCGCTGGTGCCAGTTGCAGGGCATCAAGGCGAAGCCGCTGCATCTGGTGGGCTATGAGGATGAGGGGGATTGAGGATGGAGTTTGTTGTTGAAAACCCCTCCCCAACCCCTCCCCACAAGGGGGAGGGGCTAACCCGTGGCGCCGCCTTGCAAACCAAGCCTGCTGCATGCCTTGCGCTGGAAGATGAATGCGGCGAGGGCCGCGCGTTAAGTCCCTCCCCCTTGTGGAGAGGGGTTGGGGAGGGGTCTTTTCCATATGCCATTGGGGAGGGGCCTTCCCCCCGAGCAGGGACGCACCCATGAAAGCCTTCGCCGACCTCCTCGACCGCCTGGTGCTGACCCCCAGCCGCAACGGCAAGCTGAAGCTGCTGACCGACTATTTCCGCGACACGCCGGATCCGGACCGCGGCTACGGCCTTGCCGCCATCGCCGGCACGCTGGAGGTGCGCAACGTCAAGCCCGCCATGCTGCGCGAGCTGGTGCTGGAGCGCATGGACGAGGTGCTGTTTCGCTATTCCTACGATTATGTCGGCGATCTTGCCGAAACCATCTCGCTCGTCTGGGACAATGAGAGGGATATCGACCGCTCGGCCCTTGCCCAGCCGCGTCTCGGCGAGGTCGTCACCGGCATGAATGCGCTCGGCCGCACCGAAGTGCGCAGCTACGTCCGCGATCTCCTCGACCGGCTGGATTCGTCCGGCCGTTTCGCCTTCATCAAGCTTGCCACCGGCGCCATGCGCATCGGCGTTTCCGCCCGCCTTGCCAAGCAGGCGCTCGCCGATCTCGGCGATAAGGACGTCACCGAGATCGAAACCCTCTGGCATGGCCTGCAGCCACCCTATGAGACGCTGTTCGAATGGCTGGCGGATGGCGGCGAAAAACCGGTGCTGGCCACACCGGCGATTTTCCATTCCGTCATGCTCGCCAATGCGGTGGAGGAGGGGGATCTGACCGGTCTCGATCCAGTGAATTATGCCGCCGAATGGAAATGGGACGGCATCCGCGTCCAGCTCTCCCGCTCCGGCGACAGGCGCAAGATCTATTCCCGCTCCGGCGACGACATATCAGGCGCCTTTCCCGATATTCTCGACGCGATCAGTTTTTCCGGCGTCGTCGACGGCGAGCTGCTGGTCGGCGGCACCGCCCGCTCCAACAGCCCGACCCGCACCTTCTCCGACCTGCAGCAGCGCCTGAACCGCAAGACGGTGACGGCAAAGATGCTGGGCGATTACCCCGCCTTCATCCGTACCTATGACCTGCTCTTCGATGGCGACGACGACGTCCGCGGCCGCACCTATGTCGATCGCCGCGATCGGCTGACCGAGATCATCGACCGCGCCCCGCACGACCGTTTCGACCTCTCGCCGCTCGTGCCGTTCTCGTCGTGGGAAGAGCTCGATACTCTGCGCGCCGCCCCGCCCGATCCGGTCATCGAAGGCGTGATGATCAAGCGCCGCGACAGCATCTACCAGGCCGGCCGCATGAAGGGCCCCTGGTTCAAGTGGAAGCGCAATCCCTATAATGTCGATGCGGTGCTGATGTATGCCCAGCGCGGCCACGGCAAGCGCTCCAGCTATTATTCCGATTTCACCTTCGGCGTCTGGGCCGATGACGAGGACGGCGAACAACTGGTGCCCGTCGGCAAGGCCTATTTCGGCTTTACCGATGCCGAGCTCGAGGTGCTCGATAAATTCGTGCGCGATAATACCACGGAGCGTTTCGGCCCGGTGCGCGCCGTGCGCGCCGACAAGGATTTCGGCTTCGTCGTCGAGGTAGCCTTCGAGGGCATCAACCGCTCGACCCGGCACAAATCAGGGGTCGCCATGCGCTTCCCCCGCATCGCCCGCCTTCGCCCCGACAAACCCTCCTACGAGGCCGACCGGCTGCGCACGCTGATCGCCATGATCGAGGCCAAGCCGGCGTGAAGTTGCAAGCCCTGCGCAACAATGACGCAGGGCAATATTTTCAACAGCATGTGTATTGGCGGCAACGATCTTCCGGTGCAGATTCTGCGTGCCGGGGAAATGATGGATGCTGCGTTATGAGCTCGCGTGAACGAAATTCCCTTTTCCTCCAGCGCCGTGCCGTGCTGGCGGGTCTCGCCGGTGCACTTGTCCTGCCGCGCATGGCGGCCGCTTTCGATGTCCCGGACGAGCCGCGCCTTGCCAAGCGCGACTACGCCAAGGTCCGCCACCACTTCCGCACCAAGCTGTTGCAGAAAGGGCCGGCGCCTGACAAATACGAACCGCTGAATGCGCCTGCCAATGCCGACAAGATCTTCTACCGCTCCGGTTACGGCGAGCTGGAGCTGGCGGCCTGGGTTTCCAAATACAAGCGCGACCGCGCCGCCAGGCCGGCCGTGCTCTTCCTGCACGGCGGCAATGCCATGGGCATCGGCCATTGGCAGCTGATGAAGCCCTATATGGATGCCGGTTATATCGTGATGATGCCGTCGTTGCGTGGCGAAAACGGCCAGATGGGCAATTTTTCCGGCTTCTACGACGAGGTCGACGACGTGCTCGCCGCCACCGAGCGCCTGGCGCATCTGCCGGGTGTCGATCCCGAGCGCCTGTTCATCGCCGGCCACAGCATCGGCGGCACGCTGACCATGCTGACGGCGATGACCACCCACAAATTCCGCGCCGCTGCACCGATTTCGGGCAACCCCGATGCCTTCCGCTTCTTCAACCGCTATCCGCAGGATATTCGTTTCGACGACAGCAACGCGCATGAATTCGAGGTGCGTTCGGCGCTGTGTTACGCCCACAGCTTCAAATGCCCGGTCCGCGTCGTCCATGGCACCGAGGAGCCGCATTTCAACGACCGCGCCGATCTGCTGGCCCGCCGCGCCCGCGGCGCCGGCGTTCATATCGAAACGGAAACCGTCGCCGGCAATCACACCTCGGCGCTGCCGGCCGAGATCGAACAAAGCATCCGCTTCTTCCACGGGGTGGCGGCCTGAATTCCAGCCGCTTCAAATTGAGGGCCATTGGCCCTATATTGCTGGAATGACGACGAACGCTAAGAGCATGCCAGAGAGCATGATTGTGCCGAACGACTTCCCCGAGCTGAAATCGCTCGCCTGGAATCGCGATCCCGCGCGCGCCATGCCCGCCGGCGAGGCCTTCGCGCTTTACGAGCGCAACTGGCGTTTTGTCGATACCAGCAGGCTGAGCGAGCGCGAGACGCAGCTGATCCGCGAACTGGCCGCCACCTATGGTAACGGCGTCCTGCTCGTTTCCTGATTTTCCGTTTCTTTATCCCTAGCATCTATGCTTGGCGGAAATCGGGTGACCCATTATGGAATTCAGACGTCCGGAACATCGCACCATCGCCATGGCCCTTCAGTTGATGGAGGCTGATTTTCTTCTGGCCAACAAATGTTGGTTTGCCGGCGGAACCGCCATTGTCATGCATCTCGACGAATACCGACTGTCGCTTGATGTCGATTTTCTCTGTGCGGATGGCGACGGATATCGCGTCTTGCGTACGGCGGCGGTCGAAAGCGGACCAGGGGCCTTTTTCGCAAAGCCGGTTGCCGCGCTCCGAGACTTCAGGACAGACCAATACGGCATCCGCACGGTCCTTACCCTCGACGGGCAGCCGATTCGCTTTGAAATCGTGCGCGAGGCGCGGATTGCACTTGAGGGTACTGTCGATCCACGGCTGAGTGTTCCCATGCTCTCGCTGCCGGATATGTTCGCCGAAAAACTGCTCGCCAATGCTGACCGCTGCCAGGACAGGGCCGTTGCCTATCGTGATGCTATAGATCTCGGCATGCTTCTCACCCGATACGTGGAAATTCCCGCTGTCGCTGTTCTCAAGACGACGGAAGCTTATGGGCAGGACATTGAACGCAAGATCGGTTGGGTCCTCGCCAGACTTGAGGACGAGGCTGAATTGAGGCATGCCGCAAGTGTTCTGCAGATGGATGGCGATCTTGCCGTGCGGGCGATCACCGCGCTTCGCGGCGAAGCCCGACGGCTCTGGTCGTCTTAGCCCCCGGCTTTCCCACCTCAACACCAGCCTCGCGCCAGCCGCGAATGCCATCGTTCCAGCAGATATCGCTGTCTCGCCGATCGTTGATAAGGGTGGTTTCATGAATTTTCTGCGCCGGGTCTTCCCGCTTGCCGGGCTCGTGATTGCGGTTGCGTCGCTGAGCGGCTGCAACATCCTCATTCCCGATGTCGCCGCCGATTCGCCCGCCCGCTTCGTCCAGGAAACCTCACCGGTCTTCTATCAGCCGCCCGGCGTCGATCCGCGCCGGGTGCGGCCGATCCCCGATCAGCCGGTGCCGCAGACGCGCGAGCTCTACAAGACCCAGTTCCACCAGACCTATGGCCTGCCGGTCACCAACCCCGTGCACATGGCGATGTACGGACAGCAGCGTGACGAGGATTTCACCCTGCCGGCGATCCCGATCAGCCGCGTACAGCCGCAGTTCCTGCGCCAGGAGGTCGATTATCAGACGACCGAGCGTCCCGGCACCGTGGTCATCGATACCAAGGCGCGTTTCCTCTATTTCGTCGAGGGCAACGGCAAGGCGATGCGCTACGGCGTCGGCCTCGGCCGCGACGGTTACGCCTGGTCCGGCCGCGGCGTCATCCAGTGGAAGCAGAAATGGCCGCGCTGGACGCCGTCGGTCGAAATGGTCTCGCGCCAGCCTGAGGTTCGTCCCTTCGGGGCGGAGAATGGCGGCATGAATCCGGGGCTGATGAATCCGCTCGGCGCGCGCGCCATGTATATCTTCAAGGACGGGCAGGATACGCTCTACCGCGTCCACGGCACACCCGACTGGCAGTCGATCGGCAAGGCCACCTCGTCGGGCTGCGTGCGCATGCTGAACCAGGACGTCGTCGATCTTTACGACCGCGTTCCTGCCAAGGCCGAGATCGTTGTGATGTAGCGCTGCAACAGCGCGGCCCATATCGTCTGCTCCGGGCCGGACACGTCTGCGTGAAGCTATGGTTTATTTGGCGCAAGCCGATAGATATTTCCTCATGTCGTTACCGGCATCGGGCGAATCATCGGTTTGCCCGGCGCCTTGTCCGGCTTTCCGCATCACAAGGAACTCAGTCCCGCGTCATGAGCTTCGATAGACATCTTTCCCGCCGCAGCTTTCTTTCCTTTTCGGCGTTGACCGCAGCCTCGGCGCTCACCGGCTGCGCCTCCTCAGCCAACACAGTGACATCAGGCGATACGATGATCACTTACCGTTCGCCCATGCGCCTGTTCCAGTCCCCGGGTGCGTCGAGCGTGCCGAGTGGGGCTGAGCTTGCCGTCATGTATGGCCCGATCGAAGACGGCGGCTTTCTCATTCCTGCCGTTCCCTACGAGCAGATCGATCCGCGCTATTATCGCCAGCGCGTCGTCGATCCCACCGGCCAGCCCCCCGGCACCATCGTCGTCGATACGCCGTCGCGCTTCCTCTATCTCGTCCAGGGCGACGGCATGGCGATGCGATACGGCGTCGGTATCGGCCGCGAGGGTTTCGCCTGGCAGGGGTCGGGCGTCATCCAGTGGCGTCAGAGATGGCCGCGCTGGAAGCCGCCGAACGAGATGGTCGCCCGCCAGCCCGAACTCGTCAAATATTCGATCGAGAACGGCGGCATGGAGCCGGGTCTGAAGAACCCGCTCGGCGCCCGCGCACTCTATATCTTTTCGAATGGAGAGGACACGCTCTACCGCCTGCACGGAAATCCCGACTGGCGCTCGATCGGCAAGGCCGTCTCTTCAGGCTGCGTGCGGCTGATGAACCAGGATATCATCGATCTCTACGACCGCGTTCCGACCAAGGCGCCCATCGTCGTCTGGCAATGATCGTCACCGAGGCGGCCGCAATCCGGTCGCCTCGGATCGATCGCTTTGTCCGGGCAAGCGGGTGCTTTGCCCCAGGCAAGCGGGTGCTTTGCCCGGGCAAGCCGTCGCTTTGCCCCAGGAAAACAGGTGCTTTCCCCTGGAGAAAAGGGCGCTTTCCCCGGGGCAAGAGCTTCATTTTGCTCCCCTTGAGAGAATTATTTTCCGAAATACCATTGCTTAATTCGGTAAATATCCTACATGGTGCGTATCGAATTGCTTGCGACCTTTGTCCACGCGCTTGAGCGCTCCGTCAGATATCCTCTCAACATCGATACGGCTTGTCGGATATCTTTCCGCAGGCGAACACAAACGGTTGAAAAGGAGATCGTTATGAATTCAGGCGTCGTAAAGTGGTTCAATGGCACCAAGGGTTTTGGCTTCATTCAGCCCGATGATGGTTCTACGGACGTTTTTGTCCATATCTCAGCGGTCGAACGCGCTGGCATGCGCGAACTCGTTGAAGGTCAGAAGATCCGCTACGATCTCGTCCGCGACAAGAAGTCCGGCAAGAATTCGGCCGACAATCTTCAGGCCGCATGATTTGTCATTCGCTTACGCTGACCACGGATGTACTGGCAGCGGGCTGACCAAACTGGCAGCGGGCTGAGTGACTGGAAGAGGTCGGGTTCGAGCCCGGCCTTTTTGCTTTGCGCAGGCCTTGTGATTGACCGGTTGAGCAGCCGAAGAGTTGAAGGGACGCTGAAATGGGCAGACAAAACTATAAAGTCGGCGACATGATCGTGCTGAAATCCGGCCTCACCCGGACGGCGAAAGCCGACAAGCGGTGCCGGATCTCCAGCATCCTGCCCAACGACCATGGACATGTGCAATATCGCGTCCAGTTCGACGCGGAGAATTTCGAGCGCCGCATCACTGAGGCCGACATCGATACCGGTGAATCGCCGTCGAGGGCTTCCCCCGAGGCGGTGGCCAAGTCCGACGGCGCCGAGCCCTGGCTGAAGTTTTCGAGCATCAAAATCGGGAAGTAGTTCCGGGTTTTTTATTTTTGGACAGTGCGGCCTCGCCGCCGCAACAGGAAGGATATCGTTTTGCAGGTACTCGTCAGAGATAACAATGTCGATCAGGCGCTCCGCGTGCTCAAGAAAAAGATGCAGCGGGAAGGTCTGTTCCGGGAAATGAAGGCTCGCAGCGCCTTTGAGAAGCCGTCCGAGAAGCGCGCCCGCGAAAAGGCCGAGGCCATTCGCCGCCAGCGCAAGCTCGCCCGCAAGAAGCTGCAGCGCGAAGGTCTGCTGCCGGCACCGAAGAAGGTTCTGCGCCCCACCCGCTAATTCCGGGCGTGGCATCACGGCCTACCGTGGATCACGGCCCAACCGTGGAATCACGGTTCAGCCGTGAATCATGGTTTCTGCCGTGGAGCCATGGCTTACGGCGCCGCGCGTCTTTTCGAGACGCGCAAGGAGGCTGTAGCACTTGTATTTCAGCATAATTCCTTGAACCGATTCCGATTTGAGGAACGATGCAGTAAAGCCGCCATCACCTGGGAAAGGGGCACATGACCGCCACCAAGGGAGAATTCTTCAATCCCGCCAAGCTTTCGTCTCGCGACAAGGCGGAAGCGACCGATCACACGGCGCGCGCCATTATCGCCGCCGAGGCATCGGCCCGTGACAAGAAGACGGAGAAGCTGAAGGCGCTGCGTTTGCAGCAGGAGGCCGAGGCCGAACCTAAGGCGGCGCCTGCAAAGAAGCGCCGGTCGCCGGCCAAGCCGCGGCCCTGATCTCGGCGTACGGCTCAACCGGGTGCCGGCTCTTACGGGGCAAATGCGTTCAGCCGCCGCCCGTGCCGGCCCGCCCGAGATTGCCCCGCAACCGATGCAGCATGTCGCGCATCTCGGCCATTTCCTGAAGCGTGCAGCCTGCGGCTTGCCCGATCGCCCCCATGATCGTATCGATCTCCCCCTTCATTGCCTCACCTTGCGGGGTCAGCGACACGATCACCTGCCGTTCGTCGCGCAGGTCGCGGATGCGCTTGAGCAGCCCGCTCTGTTCCAGCCGTTTCAACAGCGGCGATAGCGTGCCGGAATCGAGATCCAGCTGTTCGCCGATCGTCTTGACCGGCAATTCGCCGCGTTCCCACAGCACCAGCATCACCAGATATTGCGGATAGGTCAGGCCGACCCTGTCGAGGATCGGCTTGTAGGCGCGGGTGAAAGCATGCGCCGTCGCGTAGACCGCGAAGCACAACTGCTTTTCCAGCCGCTTCTCCTCTTGCGGTATCTCCATCGTCTTCGTCGTTTGCGCTTTCATATCCATCATCCCTGAGGCGCTGATTGTCCTCTTTTCGAATCCGAAATGCAATTTGCAAAATTCACTTGCGTACAATTTAATTGTGCGATAATAAAAATCCAACCCGATCGAAGGGCCAATCAAAGGAGATTGTCATGCCTATTCTCTATACGACCAAAGCCTCTGCCACCGGCGGCCGCGCAGGCCGCGCCGTTTCCGAAAACGGCGTTCTGGACGTGACGCTGACCGTTCCCAAGGAACTCGGCGGCGACGGCGCAACCGGCACCAATCCCGAACAGCTCTTCGCTGCCGGCTACTCCGCCTGCTTCCTCGGTGCATTGAAATTTGTCGCGGGCCAGCAGAAGGTCAAGATTCCCGAGGACACGACGGTCTCCGCCAAGGTCGGCATCGGCCCGCGTGAAGATGGCGGCGGCTTCGGCATCGAAGTGGCGCTGACGGTCAACATCCCCGGTCTCGACCGCGAGACCGCTGAAAAGCTCGCAGCCGCAGCCCACATAGTCTGCCCCTACAGCCATGCGATGCGCACCTCGACCGAGGTCCCGGTCACCGTCGCCTGATCGGGTTTAGAAACTTGGTAGCCGTATCGGCTGCCGCCATCTGCCGGCCGGATAGCGTATTATCCGGCCGGTCTCGGCGTTTCTATCATCATTCATGACAGCGCCTGCAGATCCAGCCGCAACCGGGCGGCGCCGCCTTCCGGCAGCTTTCCGTCGATTATCGCATGTGTGCTTTTCCAGATCGGCAGCGCTTTTGCCAGCGCCGCCTTGCCCTCAGGGGTGAGGCTCAGCAGCCGGCCGCGCCTGTCTCTGGGGTTCTCCGTCACCGTTACCCAGCCCTTGCGCTGCAGCGGCTTCAGCGCCGCCGTCAGCGTCGTCTGGTCCATGGCGAGTAGGGCTGCCACCGGCCCCATTGGCGGCGGCTCCGGCCGGTTCAGTGACATCATCAGCGAAAACTGCCCGTTGGTCAGGCCGGCCGGCCTTAGCGCATCGTCGAACAGCCGGGCAAGCGCACGTGCTGCCCGCTGCACATGCAGGCAGAGGCAGGTGTCGCGCACCATCAGCGTCGTGGAAAAGGGAATCTCGATCGAATTTGACATGCCTCATTTCTATTGATATCAATGTATTTAGTCAAGGAAAAGGAGATGAGCCGGCTTCACCGGCAAGCGCCGGAGGAGGGCGCATTCCATGCAGAATGAAGTTGTGTCCCGCGAAGAGTGGCTCGAGGCCCGCCGTGCCCTGCTGGCCAAGGAGAAGGAGGCGACGCGGCTGCGCGACAGCGTCAACGCCGCCCGTCTGGCGCTGCCCTGGGTGAAGGTCGACAAGGACTATGTCTTCGAAACGCCGCAGGGCAGGAAGTCGCTCGCCGATCTCTTCGACGGCCGCAGCCAGTTGCTGATCTACCATTTCATGCTTGGCCCGGATTGGGATGCCGGCTGCACCGGCTGCTCCTTCCTGTCCGATCATGTCGATGGCGCACTGCCGCATCTGAACCATCACGACGTCACCTGGGTCGCCGTTTCACGCGCGCCGCTCGACAAGATCGCCGCCTACAAGCAGCGCATGGGCTGGCAATTTCCCTGGGTCTCTTCCTTCGGCAGCGATTTCAATTTCGATTATCACGTTTCATTCAGCCCCGAGGATCTTGCCAAAGACAAGGTCTTTTACAATTTCACACCTATGCAGCCCGCTGATGCCAATGACGAACTGCCGGGCCTCAGCGCTTTCTACCGCAACGACAGGGGCGAGGTCTTCCATACCTATTCGAGTTATGCCCGCGGGCCGGAAGAACTGATCGGCACCCTGATGATCCTCGATCGCGCGCCGAAGGGCCGCAACGAGGACAGCACGATGAATTTCGTGCGCCGCCACGACGAATATGAGGAGGCCGCCAAGGCGCCATCCTGCTGTCACTGATAAACGCCCCAGCGCTCAAGGGAGAAGAGGACGATGAAGACCGCTGAAGTGTTGAAGGAACATTCCTTCCTGGAAAGACTGGTCGGCGACTGGACCGTCACCGCACCCGACATGAGTGGCGGCGAGCCCTGGACGGAGACCGTCCGCTCGCTGCACGGCATCTGGTTCGTCGCCGAAGGGACCGGCCGTATGCCTGATGGTAAGGAGGCGACCAGCATCCTGACGCTCGGTTACAACGACGCAAAAGGCAAGTATGTCGGCACCTGGATCGGCAGCATGATGGACTATATGTGGGTCTATGAGGGTGCGGTCGACGCGTCAGGCAATGTGCTGGACCTCTATACCACAGGCCCCGACTTCAATGGCGAGGGGCTTGCCGACTACCGCGAGCAGATCATCTTCGTCGACGCCGATCACCGCACCTTCGTCTCCAGCGCCAAGCAGCCGGACGGCTCCTGGAAGCAGTTCATGGAAGCACATTACGCCCGCAAGATCTGACAATCACGGCGTTCAACCTCGAGAAAGGGGCCTCGCAAAGAGGCCTCCCGAAGAGGGGCGTCGAAAAAGGGAGAGTATGATGTCTGAGACGCATGGAAAGTTCATCTGGTGCGAGTTGATGACCCCCGACACATCGGCTGCCGCGAAATTCTACAGCTCGGTCGTCGGCTGGACCACCTCCGAAATGAAAATGGAGGGCATGCCCACCTATACGATCTTCGAGGCGAACGGCATCGGCGTCGCCGGCCTGATGGAATTTCCGGCCGAACTCGAAGGCAAGGGCATTCCGCCGAACTGGACGGGTTATGTCGATGTCGACGACGTCGACCAGTCGGCCAAGGATTTCGCCGCCAATGGCGGTTCGGTCCGCCGTCCGCCGGAAAACATCCCGACCATCGGCCGCTTCGCCGTCGTCGCCGATCCGCATGGCGCGGTGCTCTGCATCATGACGCCGGCGCCGATGGAGAAGCCCATGCCGGAACTGGCCTTCGATGCACCCGGCAATATCGGCTGGCGCGAACTCTATGCCGGCAATGGCAAAGAGGCGCTGGCTTTCTATTCCAAGCTGTTCGGCTGGACGAAGGACAGCGAATTCGACATGGGCCCGATGGGCGTCTACTATCTTTTCGCCCATAACGGCAGGCAGACCGGTGGCATGATGACCAAGCCGGAAAACATGCCGATGACCTTCTGGTGCTATTATTTCATCGTGCCGACCCTCGACGCCGCGGTCGAACGCGTCACCTCAGGCGGCGGCAAGGTCGTCAACGGCCCGATGGAAGTCCCCGGCGGCAGCTGGATCATCCAGGCCACCGACCCGCAAGGCGCCTTCTTCTGCCTGGTCGCACCGAAGCGGTAGGTTTTTAGGCGTGGCAGCGTGCGGCAGGACCCTCGTACGGCTGCCGCCGCTGCCTTTCCGTCAGAACTTGTAGCTGGTCCCGAAGAGGACCTTGTCCTGCGTGGCGCCGACATCGCCGATGGTCGAGCCGAAGTCCTTGTTGCCGAAATCGGAATGGCGATACTCGCCGCGCACCAGGATATTGTCGGTGACCGCGTGTTCGATGCCGCCGCCGGCCGTCCAGCCGATCAGGATGCCGTCCTTCTTTCCGGCAGCGGGAATGTCGACCTTGCCGCCGCCGGCTGCCACGCCTGCCGTTGCAAAGAACAGGGTTCGATCCCAAGCGTAACCGACCCGAGCTCGGCCGGAAGCATCCCATTCGAGGTTCGCATCGTCATTTTTCTCGAAGTTGTAGTTAAAGTCGTTCTCGATGCCGTAGACGATGTTTCCGGATTGGAAATTATAGCCGGCATGCAGGCCGGATGTGCCGCTGTCGATATCCTGATCCGAGCCGAGGATCTTTGCCTGGCTCCAGGAATATCCGCCCTGGGCGCCGAGATAGAAGCCCGACCAGTCATAGGCCGAAGATACTTGCTCGGCGGACGGCGCCGACGGCGTTTCATAGGTGAGATCGGCGGCAACGGCAGGAACGGCAACCGAAAGCGTCAGGGCGGCGCAGGCGACTAATCTGATATGCATGGAGATGCCTCGTGTTCATGGGAAGAAAAGCCGAGAGAGCGATTACGACACTCGGCTCTCAAGAAACCATGCCCCGCGCCGGTGTTGCGGAGTGTCCTTTAACATTGAGATTTGTTGCGAACCCTCGCAAAGGACGGGGCGGCGCGGCACGCCCCGTAGCCCATCACACGCCTGATCCCACCGAAGCGAAAAAACTCTCCGGGCTCTCCACCTCCACCAGTCGCTTCCTTTCGATCAGCCAGAACCGGTTTCCCACCGCCCGCACGAAACTGCGGTCATGCGAGACCAGCAGGCAGCTCGCTTCGTGCGCCATCAGCTCGCTCTCCAGCGCCTCCTGTCCGTCGATGTCGAGGTGGTTGGTCGGTTCGTCGAGCAGATAAAAGTTCGGCTCGGTCAGCCGCAGCACCAGCATGCCGAGCCTGGCCTTCTGGCCACCGGAGAGCTGGCCGATCGGTTTTGCCTGCATGTCGATCGTCATGCCGGCGCCTGCGAGCAAAGCCCGCGCCCGCTGATCGCCGACATCGAAGCGGCGGATGATCGTGCCGATCGGCGTGTCGGTGTCGGCAAGATCGGCAAGCGCCTGGTCGCCATAGCCGAGCACCAGCGAAGGCGTCGCCTTGATGCTGTCGCGCGCCGTCTCCGGTCTTTCGATCGCCTGTTTCAGCATCGACACCAGCCGCGACTTGCCGGCGCCGTTGAGGCCGAGCAGCACGATGCGGTCACCCTGGCAGATGAATTGCCGGCCGGTTTTGAACAGCAGCGTTCCATCCGGCGTCGTCACCGCCGCATCCTCCAGCGTCACCAGCACCTTGGCATGCGTGCCGCGATTGGCAAGCCGGATGGCGCCGGCCGAGCGCTCCAAATGCGCCGGTTTTGCCGCGTCCTCCAGCTTCTCCGCCCGCTGCTTGAGCTGCTTCGTCTTGACGACGAGCAGATCGCTGCCGGAATTGATGCCGATATTGTTGAGCTTGGCCGCCTGCTTGCGCAATTGCTCCGCCACCTTCATGTCGCGCTCGTAGCGCCGGGCTTCGGAAGCGTCGGCCTCGTCGAGGGCGGCGCGCGCCCTTGTATAGGGCAGGGCGAAGACCGGCGATTGCTCGGGCCGCAGGAACAGAGTCCGGTTGGTCGTCGCATCGAGAAAGGCGCGATCGTGGCTGGACAGGATGACCGGCACGTCGCGCGGCAACGCATTCAGCCAGTCCTCCAACTGCGCGATCTTTTCGAGGTCGAGATGGTTGGTCGGTTCGTCGAGCAGAAGCACGTCGGGCTCGCTCACCCAGGTGCGGGCGAGCATGGCAAGCCGCTGCCATCCGCCGCTCAACTGCTTTAGCAGCCGGCCGCGCATGGCCTCCGGCACATCGAGAGATTCCAGCACCACGTCGACCCGCCAGCTTTCGCTTTCGGCCTGATCGGCCGGCAACGCCTGCAGCACCGCGTCGTAGAACGGCGTGTCGAAAAGGGCAGGGGGCACATTCTGCGCGACATGGCCGACAGTCAGCCCGCGCGCCTTGGTGATCTCGCCCTCGCTCGGCTCCAGCGCGCCGGTGATGCAGGCAAGCAGCGTCGATTTTCCTCGCCCGTTGGCGGCAACGAGGCCGATGCGGTCGCCGGCATTGACGACGAGATTGAGCTTGGAAAACAAGGGATTGCCCAGCGTCACGCCGAGATTGCGGATATTGATGAGTGTCATGATCGTTCTCTGGTCTTGACCGGGTGGTCGGCACGATCCGGGGCGTTCAGCCATCACGGAATTGCGCGTATGGGGCCCGGGAATTGAGAAGAATGCGCGCTATAATCTACGGCGCCGCATTGGCCACGAAGGGCAGACCAGGAAGAGATCTCGAGAAACGGTCTCTGGTCAGCCCTGCAAACGCATTTGCAGGGCGTTGACGGGACCACGCTGGCGATTAAACCGAAAATAATATTGCATTGCGTGATCCTCCTTTCTCAAAAGCTTGCGGGATTCCAATAACATTGCCCGCGAAAAGAGGCAAGAGAGGCGCAGGCACGCCGATTTCCGGTCACCGCGCCAGCGGCGAGCTTGGCCGGAAGGCGTCCTCCAAACTCCGCTATCGCCTATGTGCCGTTGTTGGTGGCTTAGTGAGGATGGTGCTCTGGTGCTCGGCGCTCACGAGAGCCTCACCCTGAGGTGCCCTGTAAGGGCCTCGAAGGGCGGGGCGGGTGCGCTGGCGGTTAATGGATGCAAGGAGCAGCGCCGAGCGTGTCCTTCGAGGTTTCGGCCTTCGGCCTGCGCGCCTCAGGATGAGGGACGTTGGAGGATGCCGCGCTCTCGAAAACAACGGGGCGAGGGGACTTGCCATGCGAGAGGCGGGTGGGGCACGGAGAGGTCATGGAAGGTGGATGGGCACGTTGCCCAATCCCGAAATCACCCGGCCGGGTCGGCTGGCGACAGCTCCAGCCGCCGCGTTATCCCGATACTCCTGAGGAATGTCTCGTCGTGGCTGACGACGATGAGCGCGCCGTCATAGGCGCGCAGTCCGGCCTCGACTGCGGCGATCGAGTCGATGTCGAGATGGTTGGTCGGCTCGTCGAGGATCAACAGCGGCGGCGGTGCAGAACCCAAAACGCAGGCAAGGCCGGCGCGCAGCAATTGCCCGCCGCTCAGCGTCGATACGGTCTGCAGCGCGGCATCGGCCCTGAACATGAAGCGGGCAAGCGCGGCCCGGCAGGTATTTTCATCGGCCTGCGGATTGATCCGGCGGAAATTATCGCGGATCGAGGCCGACGGATCGAGCAGGCTGACCTTCTGATCAAGCATCGAGAGGTCGGTCATGACGCTGACCGTGCCGGCCCAGGGTTTCAGAGCGCCGGTAACGAGCGCCAGCAAGGTCGTCTTGCCCGAGCCGTTGCGGCCGGTGACGGCGATACGCTCGGGTCCCGTCACGTCGAAGGAGAGATCGCGGATGACGGGATCATCAGGCTGGTAGCCCGATGTCACGCCATCCATCTTCAGCACGATCTTGCTGGCGGGCAGCCCGGTCGGCGGCAGGGTGACCGACAAGGGCTGCAGGATCTCGATCTTCTCGCGCGCTGCTGTTGCCTCTTCCGTTGCTTGCGCGCGCCGGCGGTCGGCGAGACGGGCATTGTCGCCGCCTGTCGTTTCGCTCCGCTCCTTCATGCCGCCGAGCATGATGCGCGGAATGCCGCCCTTGGCGGCCGTCTTCCGGCCCGCGCTGTCTCTGTGCGCCTGACGCTCCACCGTCGCCTGCGCCTTCCTCGCCACCTCGGCGATGCGTTTTTCGGCTTCAGTGAGATCATGCTGTGCCGCCGCGAGCTCGAGAGCCTTGCGCTCGCGGTAATGGCTCCAGTTGCCGCCGTAGCGCGTGGCGCCGAGCGACGTCAGTTCGACGATCGCGTCGACGCTTTCGAGCAGTTCCCGGTCATGGCTGACGATGATGGCGCCGGCCCGCCAACCTGACATCAGCGCGATCACCGCCTCGCGGCCTTCGCGATCGAGATTGTTTGTGGGTTCGTCGAGCAGCAGAAAGTCCGGTTCGGTGAAGATCAGCGCCGCCAGCCCGGCACGTGTGCGCTGCCCGCCGGAGAGTGCCGCAAGTGGCGTCTCCAGCAGCGCGTCGAGCCCTGTCCGATTGAGCGCTGCGGCGATGCGCGCCTCCAGCATCCAGTCCGCGGATGCCAGCTCGTCGGCCGTTGCCTCGCCAATATCGGCACGGCGAAGAATAGCGAGCGCGTCGGTCACGCCGAAGAGATCGGCAACCGTTTCGTCAGACGTCACCTGAACGCTCTGACGCAGCACGCCGAGACTGCCGCTGACGGATACCATCCCCGAATGCGGCTGGAGTTCACCGGAGACGAGCTTGAGCAGCGTCGTCTTGCCGACGCCGTTGCGCCCGACAAGACCGGTACGCTCCGCCGCGAAACTCAGGTCGAGATTGGAAAAAAGCGGCCGCCCGTCAGGCGCGGACCATGAAATTTGGGAGAGTGTGATGGATGCAGGCATGGATATGGATTTCCCCGTTGGCAAGGCGAACTGGCGTTGCGATCGGGTTGAAATCCATTGCGGCACACATCCTGTTAAAATGGTCGATGGCAGGTAATTTAGGGAATAAAGGCTGCCGGTTCAAGAAGGAGAACGATCTTGCATTCTTCGGGGGAAGGCCGTGGGAAGTTGCCCCTCACCCTCACCCTCTCCCCGTA
Organism: Rhizobium acaciae; assembly: GCF_025941625.1. Classification (NCBI taxonomy): domain Bacteria; kingdom Pseudomonadati; phylum Pseudomonadota; class Alphaproteobacteria; order Hyphomicrobiales; family Rhizobiaceae; genus Rhizobium; species Rhizobium acaciae. The sequence goes on along the minus strand of NZ_JAPCZO010000012.1, from coordinate 151,272 downwards.
AACGGGGCGAGGGGACGTGCCCTACGAGAGGTGAGCGCGGATCGGAGAGGGCGCGGCAAGTCCCTTCGCCCCGCGAGCGGGGGTCCGAAGGACGGGTCGAGACCTGTGGCTCGACCCCGGTCGGTGCCGGCAGGCGGATGAGGGGCCTACGGCAGTCCGCAATCCTACCGCTTCAAGCTCCCCAATATCCCACGCACCAGCGCCCGGCCGACCTGGGTTGCTACCGTGCGCGCCACGCTCTTCATCGCCGCTTCCACCACCGTTTCGCGCTGATAGCCGGACGTCCGGCCGCGCGATTGGCCGCGGCCCTGGTTGTCGTCGTCATTGCCGCCGCCGAAGCCCGGCAGATTCCAGCCGGAGGTCGTGTTGCCCTGCTGCTGTGCTTCTTCTTCCTGCGCTCGCTTGGCGGCTTCGGCGTCGGCCGCTTTCTTCGCCCGCGCGGCCAGCAGTTCGAAGGCGGATTCGCGGTCGACATCCTCATCATAGACGCCGAGGACCGGGCTCCTGTCCATGATCTGCCGGCGCTCGGCATCCGTCACCGGGCCGACGCGGCCGGAGGGCGGGCGGACCAGCGTGCGCTCGACGATCGAAGGCGCGCCCTTGGCCTCCAGCGTCGAGACCAGCGCCTCGCCGGTGCCGAGATTGGTGATGACGGTGGCGCAATCGAAGGCCGGATTGGCACGGAAGGTGTCGGCCGCCGTCCTCACTGCCTTCTGCTCGCGCGGCGAATAGGCGCGAAGCGCGTGCTGCGCCCGGTTGCCGAGCTGGGCGAGCACCGTTTCCGGCACGTCGAGCGGGTTCTGAGTCACGAAATAGACGCCGACGCCCTTGGAACGGATCAGCCGCACCACCTGCTCGACGCGTTCGGTCAGCACCTTCGGCGCGTCGTTGAAGAGCAGATGCGCCTCGTCGAAGAAGAAGACGAGCTTCGGCTTTTCGGGATCGCCCACCTCGGGCAATTCCTCGAAGAGCTCGGAAAGCAGCCAGAGCAGGAAGGTGGCGTAAAGCCGCGGGTTCATCATCAGCTTGTCGGCGGCCAGCACCGAGATCTGGCCGTAGCCATTATTGCTGGTGCGCATGATGTCGGTGATCTTCAGCGCCGGTTCGCCGAAGAAGTGCTCCGCGCCTTGCTGTTCGAGAACGAGCAGCGCCCGCTGGATCGAGCCGACCGAAGCCTTGGAGATCAGCCCGTACTGGTTGGAAAGTTGGCTGGCGTTCTCGCCCATATAGTTGAGCAGCGAGCTGAAATCCTTGAGGTCGAGCAGCGGCAACCCGCCCTGGTCGGCGATCTTGAAGGCGATGTTGATGACGCCTTCCTGCGGTTCGGAGGCATCCATCAGGCGGGCGAGCAGCAGCGGGCCCATCTCGGCGATGGTGGTGCGCACCCGGTGACCCTTCTCGCCGAACAGATCCCAGAAGATCACCGGAAACTGGTCGAATTCGTAGTCGGTAAAGCCGATCTGCTCGGCGCGCTTCGTCAGGAAATCCTTGGGCTCGCCCTTGGCGGCGATGCCGGAAAGATCGCCTTTGATATCGGCCGCAAACACCGGAACGCCGGCCCGAGAGAAACCTTCGGCCAGCACCTGCAGCGTCACCGTCTTGCCGGTGCCGGTTGCGCCGGTGACGAGGCCATGGCGGTTGCCGAATTTTAGGTCGAGATATTCCGGCTTGTTGATGCTGTCATCGGGATTGCGGCTCGCGCCGATGAAAATCTTGCCTTCCTCGATCATTCGGAATGCTCCCTTGGGGCTCTGCCGCCATTTGTATGAGAAGGCGTGCTTCTGCCGCCTTCATCGAACCATCGTTTCCCTGTTATAAGCAGGGAGATGGATGCGGACAACTGTTTGCATTGAAAGCAAAACCGGACAAAGTGCGGCCCGGGGAGGGGCCGGCTTGAGTTGCGGTCGAATCTCGATTAACGTTGACGTTAACGTCAAAAAACAGGAGGCTGACGATGAATGAAATTGTGACCCAGATCGCCGATCGTGTGGGTATTGCGCCTGATCTGGCCGAAAAGGCGCTCGGCATGATGCTCGGCTTCCTGCAGCGCGAGGCCGCCGATGGCCCGGTTGCCAAGATGATCGAAGCGATCCCCGGCGGCGCCGATCTCGTCGCCCAGTTCAACGGCGCAGGTGCCGGCGGCGGCGGTCTGCTCGGCGGGCTGATGAGCTCGCTTGGCGGCGGCGGCATCATGGGGCTTGGCCAGCAGCTGATGGGCGAAGGCCTCGGCATGGGTGAGATCACCTCGCTTGCCAAGGAAACCATCGCGATCGCCAAGCAATATGCCGGCGAAGAGGTCGTCGACGAGGTCGTCGCTTCCGTCCCGGGCCTCAGCCAGTTCGTCTGAGACGAGAAATCGGCAGGAGCCTCGCTTTGTTGCGGGGCTCCCTGTTTTCGCAACACCGGGGTGAAAAGCAAGCGCTGTCCCTATGGAAGGAGAGCTCGTGACCGTCTGGCGCCCATCGCAGCAGATCAGGGTGAAGGTGATCGGCCTCGCCTGGCGGAAAGACCAGCTGCTCGCCGCCGAAGTGGAGGATGACAGCGGCCGCATCAAGGGCGTTCGCCCGCTCGGCGGCGCGATCGAATTCGGCGAGAGCCGTGAAGAAGCCTTGCACCGCGAATTCAGAGAGGAACTCGAGACGGCGATCCGCATCGTCGGCCCGTGGCATCTGCTTGAAAACATCTTCGAACATCATGGCGCGACCGGTCACGAATATATCTTTGCTGCCGATATCGAACTGGCCGATGCATCGCTCTACGGGCGCGACGAGATCCGCTATTCCGAGCTCGATGAGACGGCTGCGACGGCGCGCTGGTTCGGCCGCGACAGGCTGCAGGACGCCGGCATCGATCTCTATCCGACAGGTCTCGACAGACTGCTGTCGCGCTGGCGCGATTGAGCCGGAATAACACCATTTCGACGCCATCCAGTCCGATCGCCAGACTCTGATCGTCTGCGCTCGCTCGGTGGGAACAATGAGGTTATAATGCTGTTTCTGCCGCATCGCCGAAACCAGAAGGAACAGCATCATGCGTATGTTTCTTGCAGCAGCCTCGATCATTCTCTTCGGATTCGCCGCGCCGGCCTTCTCCCAGGCGCTTGCTGATATGGACTATAGCGGCCGCTTCGGCGGTATGCCGCCCGGCACGGTGCCGGGGGCGGAATCCAGCAGCGGACTCGTGATTCCGTTCGATTCTGTCGAAACCGGTGATATCAACGTCGTCATTCCGCCGGATCGACCCACGTGCCCGCGGCCCGGGACGCGTCAATACCGCGCGGCCGAGCGCGACGGTACGCTAGGCGACGCCTGCCGCTGACGGGGGTAGTCCGGGATTGGAAGGCAGAACCGTCTATTTGCCGTTTCTGTGCAACAAAACGCCGAGCTCATGCCACTGCCGCCTGTCGCGCTGGATCAGTTCGTCGGCGCAGGCCGGTCCCATGCTGCCCGGCGCGTAAGCGTCGGGCACGCTCTGATCCCTAGCCCAGATATCGAGGAAGGGTTGCACCGCCGCCCATCCGGCCTCGATCCCGTCGGCGCGCTGGAACAGCGTCTGGTCGCCGATGAAGAGATCATAGAGCAGTGATTCATAGCCGGTCGTCTTGGCGATATCGAATTTGTCGGCATAGCGGAAATCGAGCGAGACCGGCACGGTATCGACCGAAAGCCCCGGCGATTTGATCGAGATTTCCATGCTCATGCCCTCGTCGGGCTGCACCTGGATCACCAGCCGGTTCGGCGGCAGGCGACTATTGACCTCCGTCTCGCGAAACTGCGCGAAGGGCACCGGCTGGAAGGTGATGACGATCTCGGTGTCGCGCGCCGTCAGCGCCTTGCCGGTCCTGAGATAGAAGGGCACACCGGCCCAGCGCCAGGTATCGGCATAGAGTTTCAGCGCCACGAAGGTCTCAGTCCTGCTGTCGGGCGAGATGTCCTTGGTATCGCGATAGGCCGGAAGCTCAGCACCATTGAGCGGGCCTGCACCATAGGCGCCGCGCACGCCATGCGTCTTGGCCTCATCAGCCGTATAGATGCGCAGCGCCTTCAGCACCTTGCTCTTTTCGTTGCGGATTGCCTCGGCATCGAAGCTGTTCGGCGGTTCCATGGCGATCATCGCCAGCAGCTGGAAGAGATGGTTCGGCACCATGTCGCGTAGCGCGCCGGTAGCATCGTAGAATTTGCCGCGGCTGCCGACATCGACGATTTCGGCAGCGGTGATCTGCACATGGTCGATGTAGCGGCTGTTCCACAAAGATTCGATCATCATGTTGGCGAAACGCGCCGTCATCAGGTTCTGCACCGTCTCCTTGCCGAGGAAATGGTCGAGCCGGTAAACTTGGCTTTCCTCGACCTGGGCGAGGATCTGTGCATTGAGCGCCTGCGCCGAGGCGAGATCGGTGCCGAACGGCTTTTCGATGGCGACACGGCGGAAGACGCCGTCGCTTTCATCGGTCAGCCCATGGGCGGCGAGTTTCTCGACGATCGTCCCGAAGAAGGATGGCGGCACCGCGAGATAGAAGGCGGCATTGGCATGCGGCCCCAGCCGCTTGCCGATCTCGACGAAAATATCATCCTTGGTGAAATCTCCGGACGTATAGGAAATGCGCTGGCGCAGGCTTTCCCAGGCTTCGTCCTTCACCGTCGGCGCTTCACCGCTTAGATGATTGAGGAATTGGTCGAGCCGCCCGCGCAGGAATTCGTCGTCACCCGGCTCGATGCCGATGCCGAGAATCTGGAGATCCTCGCCGACCAGGCGGCTGCGCGTCAGATTGATGATCGCCGGCACCAGCAGGCGGCGCGTCAGGTCTCCCGTGGCGCCGAAGATGACGAGGGTGACCGGCGGGGTAGGGGCAGCGTCCATGTGTCATCTCCTTGGATTTTCCGGTCGACTATACTGCGCGCCGGCCTCGCCGCAACATATGAAGGCGAGGGATAACAAGCATTTGACACTATGCGGAGCGGCTGACCTCGCGTCACCTTGGTCGGGCGCGGCCGATCACCCTTTCACCGCCACCATGAAGATCCTCGGAAACCTGAGCAGCACTCGTCCGTCCGACATCTTCGGATAGGCCTTTTCCAACCGCTCCAGGTAATCGGCCAGGAATGCCTCGCGATGCTCTTCGCCGGCATGGGCGAGATAGGGCATCAGTCCGGTTCCCTTCACCCATTCGACGATCGCTGCAGCATCCGCCATCGGGTGATTGTAGATGGTGTGCCAGATATCGACACGCGCGGCTTTGGCGATCAGCCGGCTGTAATAGGTGGACGGCGGCGGCAGCGGCTTGCGGCGCACGCTCTTCGCCTCGAAGGCGGATTTCCACGGGCCGGCATGGGCGGTCTCCTCCATCGTCAGATGCGAGGGTTCGCCGAGATTGTCGGGCATCTGCACGGCCAGCACGCCGCCTTCGGAAAGCCCGTCCATCAGCCGGTCGAAGATATCGAGATGATCGGGCAGCCATTGGAAGACGGCATTGGCAAACAAAAGGTCGGCGGGTTCGTCCGGCTGCCAGATGCCGAGATCGGCCTCGACGAAGGCAGTGCCAGGAAGCCGCTTGCGGGCCGCCTCCAGCATGTTCATGTCGCTGTCGACGCCGGAGACGCCGTCCGCCCCATAGCGCTCGATGATCAGCTCGGTCGAGTTGCCCGGGCCGCAGCCGAGATCGACGGCATGACGGATGTTTTGCAGCGGCACCTGTGCCAACAGGTCGCGCGCCGGTCGCGTGCGCTCATCTTCGAATTTCACATATTGATTGGCGGACCATGCCATGGCGTTCACTCCTGCTGTCAGGCCACATCGTCCATGTGGTGGATGCGGATCTTATCGATGTTGCGGCCGTCGAGATTGACGACTTCACAGGCGAAGTCGCCGGCGACGAAGCTTCACTCAGCCGACACAAGTATTTTGTCCACGCGCCTCCCGTCGAGATCGACGACTTCGAAGCGCCATCCATCTCTCGTGAAGCTCTCGCCCAATTCCGGCAGATGTTTCAACTCTTCCAACACCAGGCCAGCGACAGTCTGATATTCCAAATCGCCATCGAGTCTGAGATTTAAGAATTCAGCGAACTCGTCGATCGGCGTCCAGCCCGACACGAGATAAGACCCGTCGTCTCGACGAACGATGGCCTGTTCATCGACCGGCCCCTCCTGGAGAGCCCCCATGATTGCTTCCAAAATGTCACCTGACGAGACAACCCCCTCGAAGTGGCCGTACTCGTCGAAAACCAGCACCATGTGAACGGGCGATTTCCTGATTGCTTCAATAACATTGATGGCAGTTGAAAGGTCTGAAACCACCGGCACGTCTTGCGTCAGAGCCTTGATGTCGACAGTGCCGTGTTCGGACATCGAGTCGTAGAAGTCCTTGACCGGAAGGATGCCGATCACCTCGTCCGAACTGCCTTTTCGAACCGGCAACCGCGACCGCTTCGTCCTGTGCAACTGGGTCCGAATTTCATCAAGACTGTCGTCGATATCAATAATTTCGACGTCCCGTCGGGGCGTCATAAGCGCTCGGGCAGTGCGGTCCGCAAGCCGCATGACACCTGTTATCATCGCGGACTCTTCGCTTTCGATCACTCCAGCCGACTGCGCCTCGGCCAGAACAGTTTTGATCTCTGCGTCAGAGACATTGTCGCCACCTTTTCCTGCCTGGCCCAAGAGCTTCAGTACAAGGTTTCCGGAGGCGTTGAGAAGCCACACGAGTGGCAGCGCGATTTTCGAAAGGACCGCCATAGCGGGTGCGACCTTGGCCGCAACCGCTTCGGGTTCCCGTAATGCGATCTGCTTGGGAACAAGTTCGCCGATGATCAGCGAAAGATAGGTGATTGCCACAACGACTGAACCTACGCCAATGGCATCAGCGGCCGTCGATGACATCCCTTGGGCTTCTAGCCATCCGCTCACGCGGCCGCCGAGCGTGGCCCCCGAGAAAGCGCCGGATAGCACGCCGACCAGCGTGATGCCGATCTGCACCGTAGAGAGGAAACGACCGGGGTTTTCGGCAAGTTTGATCGCTTGAGCTGCCCCCTTGCTTCCATTGTCGGAGAGAACCTTCAGGCGGGCTGTTCGAGAAGACACAACGGCCAGCTCAGACATGGCGAGCACACCATTCAGGATGGTGAGAAACGCCACAATTCCAATTTCCAGAAACACAGGGACCCTATTCGTTGAGGTTGTAATGCCGCATTCGTCAGGCGAAGCGGCGAGGCATTCGAAGGGACGCTCTTATACGCATATACGCATCGCCTGTCGTCTTTCCATAATCGTTTTGACATCAGTTCAGGTTCGATCAGACCGCTCCTCTGAAATGAGCCGCGGCCGCCCGTCATCGACAATGGTCTGGGAAGCGGCCCTCTCTGCGGGAGCCTTGATATGCCTGAGGCGAGGCGGAGGTCATCGCACCGTCTACAATGGTCGCCTGCTTCCTCGGCCGGGAGATCCCGGTTGGAAGGGACGGAGCTTGTACTGGATGGGTCGCTGTCAGGCATGTCGCAATTTTGACGGTGAAACAGTGCCGACGCAAGAGGAGCCGGGCGAAAATCCTTATAGCGTCTTGATGTGACAGTTTCGCCAACGGCAGCCGCACCGCATCTGCGGCTCTAAAAGAGGCGCGGCAGTCTGCCTTCTCATAAGGAAAGCTGGCGCAATACACTGTAAATTAACAGCCGCTCCGTATTTTTTCTAAATTGCGAACGATTTCCGCAACGTGCTGCCACGTCCTGAAATCAGTTCTCGGTCAGGGGAAGCCGGGACGGAATAGATCGGTGCGCGATCGACGACCTGCCCGCTTGAGGAGGTTAAGCGCATGCAGTTCAAATCGGCTACCGGACGCAACATTTTTTCCGTGGCGGCCTGCGGTGTCATCGCGACGATCGCGGCATCGGGCGTTCTTTTTTACATCGCCTACAACGATATGCGCAAATCGAGCCTCGACGAGATGCTGCAGATCGCTGCTGCCAATGCGCTCAACGTCGAGAAATCCATGAGCGTGGCGCTCGGTATCGTCAATGCGTTGGAAACGTCGCTGTCGACGATGAAGGACGGCGGAAACGCCAATCGTGCTGCCGCCGACGACCTGCTGAAGAACATGCTGCAGGATAATCCGATGGCGCTCGGTGTTTGGACCGGCTGGGAACCGAATGCCTTTGACGGCAAGGACAAGGATTTCGTCGGCAAGGAAGGCCACGACACGACCGGCCGCTACGTGCCTTACTGGGTCCGCAGTGGCGACAAGATCCAGCACACGCCGCTGGTCGACTATGCCGTATCGGGCGCCGGCGATTACTACCAACTGCCCTTTACCCAGAAAAAGGCCGTGGTCATCGAACCTTATGTTTACGCGGTCGACGGCAAGGACGTGCTGATGACCTCGGTCGCCAAGCCGATCATGGTCGACGGCAAGGCGCTGGGCGTCGCCGGCATGGATATTTCGCTCGACGACGCCAACAAGGCGATCTCGGCAGTCCACCCGATGGAGACCGGCTATCTCAGCCTGGTGACGGGCGCCGGCAGCATCATCAGCCATCCCTCCGCCGAGCTTGCAGGCAAGAATATCAAGGACGGCGGTGATTTGACCGCCGGCTGGAATCAGCTGATCGCCAGGCCCGGCGTCGCGCAGGAGATCGCAGGCCGGGACGGCCAGACCTATTTCTCGGTCGCCTATCCGGTAAAGCTCACGACTGACCTGAACTGGTACGCCGTCGTCTCGGTGCCCAAATCCACCGTCTTTGCCCAGCTCGACAACATGGCCTGGAGCGCCGTTGCGATCACCGCCATCGCGGCACTGCTGCTCGGTCTTTCGGGCTGGCTCATCGCCCGCAAATTCATCCGCCGCATAGAGGGCGTGATCGCCGAGACCGATCGCATCGCCCATGGCCAGCTCGACGTGCAATTGAGCGACAAGAATGCAAAGGACGAAATCGGCGACCTCTCACGCTCCCTCGCCATCCTGCTGGAAAGCAATCGCCAGAAGCTCAAGCTTGAAGCCGATGCGGAAACCTCCCGGGCTCGCGAAGAGATCGAGCGGCAGGAACGTTCCGTCCATCATGCCGCCCGTGAGGATTCGATCAAGTTCGCGGTCAGCGAACTCGGCAACGGACTGGCGAGCCTTTCCAATGGAGACATGACCATCCGGCTGGAAAAGCCGTTTGCCGACTCGCTGGACGAAATCCGCGTCGATTTCAATGCGTCTGTCGAAAAGCTCCAGGCAGCCCTGATTTCCTTCTCCGAAAACGCTGCCGTCATCCAGGCGGGTTCTGAAGAAATCCGCTCCGGCGCCGACGATCTCGCTCGCCGCACCGAACAGCAGGCCGCTTCCGTCGAGGAAACCGCCGCCGCACTCGAGCAGATCACCACCTCTGTCAAGGACTCCACCCTTCGCGCCGAAGAAGCGGGTGCGCTCGTCAGCCGCACCAAGGATGGTGCGGAAAAGTCCGGAGAGGTGGTGCGCAATGCCGTCGACGCCATGACCGGCATCGAGCAATCCTCGCAGTCGATCTCCAACATCATCGGCGTGATCGACGATATTGCCTTCCAGACCAACCTGCTGGCCCTCAATGCGGGCGTTGAGGCAGCACGTGCAGGGGAGGCCGGCAAGGGCTTCGCCGTCGTCGCACAGGAAGTGCGTGAACTGGCGCAGCGCTCGGCGACGGCCGCCAAGGAGATCAAGGCGCTGATCACCTCGTCCGGCGACCAGGTCAAGCGTGGCGTCGATCTCGTAGGTCAGACCGGCAAGGCGCTGCAGGCGATCGTCGCCGAAGTCCAGCAGATCAACAGCAATGTCCAGGCTGTCGTCCAGGCCGCCCGCGAACAGTCGACGGGTCTCCTGGAGATCAACACGGCAGTCAACCAGATGGATCAGTCGACCCAGAAGAACGCCGCAATGGTCGAGGAATCGAATGCCGCCTCGCACACGCTGGTGACGGAGGTGTCTGCCCTTTCGGAGCGTCTGGCACAGTTCAATCTCGGCCAGATGGCAAAGGCGGCTCCTGCCGCCCGGACAGCTGCCAGGCCGTTGGCACGCCCGGTCGCGGCGACGTTTGCGGCACGCAGACCGGTCCCCGCTTCGGCCACCGATCATGCCAGGCCCGCTCCGTCGCCGGCCCGCGCACTCGGCGGCAAGCTCGCAGCCGCCTTCGGCACCTCAGCCGCACCGGCTTCGACCGAGGGCAATTGGGAAGAGTTCTAGACACTCCACACGCGTCCTCGACGGCGGCAGACATTGTTTTCCTCCAGCGGACAGAGCTGCAAGGATAGGACGCGCTCAATTTTGATTTGAAAGCATTCAATATCTCGCGCTAAGGTCACACAAAGCCAGCATCAGCGCAAAGTCCTCGGAGTTGCCGATGACGTTTCCCGATCCGTCAGTCGCCTTTGACCGCATGCTCGTCATGGGCAATGGAGGCGCAGGTAAAACATGGCTTGCCCGTCGTATCGGTGAACAGCTTCACCATCCGGTGGTCCACCTTGATGATATGCATTGGGAGCCGGGGCGCTACGGCATCGCTCGCGACAGGGCGTTGAGGGATGAGATGGTCAAGACAGCGGCCGAACGCGATGTCTGGGTCATGGAGGGCGTTTACGGGCAGCTGGCGAACATGGTCCTCAGCCGCACGACGATCCTGATCTGGATTGATCTGCCGGAGGAGGAATGCATCGCCAACATCAAGGAGCGAGGCATCCAGGGCGGCGAGTCCCAAACCCAGTTCGATGGCCTGTTGAACTGGGTGGCCGAATACAGAAGTAGAACGAACAACTGGAATTCCTTCGAGACGCACGCGCGATTGTTCTCGGTCTTTTCCCGTCCGAAATTCCTGTTATCGAGCCGTGAGGCCGTCACCGATTTTACCGGCCGGTTGTCCACGAGCATCGACGAGGCCATCGATGAACGAGCCTAGATTTCCGAATGACGAGGGCGAAGACGTCTGGATGGTCGTCCAAGTGTCTGCGGATGAAGACTGGAACGCCTACCACGACATCCGCCGCGCTGTCCTTTTCGAGGCCCGCGGGTTGATTGGCTATGATGCGAACCATCCCGATGATCGAAGGGATGGGCATTTCCCTTTGCTGCTTTTGCTCGAAAATACTCCAGTGGGTGCGGCTCGCCTCGATCTGATGGACGATGCTGCGGCGTGTGTGCGAACCGTCGCGATCAGGGCGGAATGCCAGGGAAAAGGGTACGGGCGGATGCTCACGACCGGCCTCGAAAAATTCGCATCACAACACGGGGTCGAGAGATTGGTGGTGAATGCGGCGCGAGACGCCGTGGGATTCTACGGCGCGCTCGGGTGGAGCGTCGTTGAAGCCGGTGGTGAAAACCCGGTGCTGACTAAGGAATTGCGAACCGGGCCTTAATGGTGAAGTATTGCGCTGACCGCGAGCTGCTCTGACGTTCTCGTGGAGCCTCTCCAAAAACGACGAGGTGACGATGCTCATTATCTTTGGCGGTCTGCCTGGCAGTGGAAAGACGACGATTGCCCGCGCTTTGGCTGAGCGGTTGAATGCGGTCCATGTGCGCGTCGATACCATCGAGCAGGCAATCCGCGCTTCCGGAATTGCCGATGACGCCGGGCCTGCAGGCTATATCGCGGCTTACGGTATCGCCGGAGACAATCTGACCCTCGGCAGAACCGTGATCGCCGACTCCGTCAACCCGCTCCGGATAACCCGATCAGCGTGGCTTTCGGTCGCCCAAGCGGCTGGGGTGGTGGCGGAGGAGGTCGAGATCATTTGCTCGGATAAAGCCGAGCACCGCAAGCGTGCTGAAACGCGCCTCACCGACGTCGAAGGTCTGGTAAAGCCGACATGGCAAGAGATTTCCGAAAGAACCTATGACGAATGGCACGATGCAATCGTCATCGATACGGCTTCGAAAACGGTCGAAGCGGCTGTAGATGAACTGATCGATCGACTTGGCGACTGAGAAGGTAATTACACCAACCTGCGGCCAATCAATGACGAACCGGTATCGGAAGATGGAATCTCGGATCGTTCTCGTTCGTCACAGTATTCCTTCCATTGAAGGGAATACGCCGTCTATCGACTGGAGCCTCAGTGCGGCTGGACAGGCAGCCGCGATCGAGTTGGCAAAATACCTCTCTGGCTTCCGCGTAAAGGAAGTACTCAGCAGTCCTGAAAAGAAAGCGCATCAAACCGCTGCCTTGATTGCTGATCGTCTGGCTCTTCCCGTTTGTCTTGATTCTGACTTGCGGGAACACGGCCGATCCAAGGTAGGATATATTGTGCGAACTGATTTTGAAGCAGGTATCACCGGACTGTTGCAGCATCCTCACCAGCTCACATTTGGTGACGAAAGCGCAGATGAGGTTTTCAATAGATTGGACCAAGCCGTGGCCCGAGCGAGAAGAGCCCAACCGAGCGGCGATCTAATGATCGTAACACATGGCACTGCCATGTCGATCTACGCTGCTCGGGTTCTCAGGGTCGATCCGCTGGCGTTCTGGCGAAGTCTTTCCATGCCGACTGCCGTTGTCCTGAACGGGAACGAAATGAAGGTTATCGATGTACCGGACACTCCGGCGGGCCGATGACCGATTAGGCAACCTCCCAAACATAGCCGGTGTCGTTGACGCCCGCTTCCGTCCCCGGTGCTTACGCTCCGCTAAGCCGCGAGGATGGTAATCCCATAGGTATTGGCGGCCGCCGTCATGCGGGCGATGGTGTCCGCCGAAGGGCTGGTCTTCGGGGGCTCGGTAGCGCCTTCGGCTTCGATGAATTCAGCCATGTCCCGATCGACGACCGCGGAAAAGACCACGGGGACGGTTCCGCGGTTGGAATAGCCGTGCACCATGAAGGGCGGGATGGTGACGATGTCGCCGGCGCTGGCCTCGATCTCTTCGGGGCCGCTGTCGCTCAGGCGCCAGATCGTCAGCTTTCCCTCGATGATGCGGAACACTTCAGGGCTCGCATGCGCATGTTTCGGCGTCCGGCTGCCTGATGGCACGGTGACGTCGAAGAGATTGAGCCAGGTTCCGCTGATTCTAAGCCGCCGCTCGACCCGGTCACCGAGGACGAAAAACCGCTTCGCCTCGTCGCTCGCATGCATTTTCACAAATGAGTTGGACATCATGTCTCTTTCTTTTTCTTACAGGGCTTCTTCTTATGGGCTTTTTCTTGCGGGCGCAGCCGTTAGACCTTTGCGCCGCCTTTGACAACCCGCCCTGTTGTCGGGGGTAACATCGCCGAACGCGCTTCAAAGAAGCGCGCTATATCAGGCGAAGCGCTGAATAGCCGGCTCCGTTGCCAGGGGTTCAGCGCCGCTCGCGCGCCACTGCGTCACGAGACTGTCGGGGCCGATATCGGTACTTCGGGGCGTTTCCGCAAGGTCCGCCAATGCCGCATCAGCTATGCGGAAATGACTGAGGCCGGAGAGTTCGAAAGGCTCGGCGCCTGTAATACCGCCGACACAGAAGGGGCGCATAGAACGCGGCGGCCGTTCTTGGCCTTCCCTGGGGCCGTCCTTCCACGCCGTCCCGGCATTCACATTGATGGAGCGCATCCATGTCCTCTCTTCCCGTCGTCGGCGCCGCCATGACGCTCGATGAAGTCGAACTTCACCGTGATTGGCTCTTCGAAAAATCCCCCGATCTCGAATTGCAGAGCTTCATCGATGCCGAGGTTTTGAACGGCGACTGGGCGCCGCTTGCCGCCCGCGCCAGGCGGCTTCTCGACGGTCATGGCGGCCGCCTCGGCATTCACGGCCCGTTCTGGGGCTTCACCATCGCCTCGGAAGATCCGGATATCCGTGCCATCGTCACCCGGCGCCTGCTGCAGGGCCTGGATGTCTGCGCCGCCATCGGCGCGACCCATATGGTCATCCACAGCCCTTATACGTCCTGGTCCTACAACAATCTCGACGACAATGCCGGCGCCCGCGAAGCCTTGGCCGAGCGCACGCACATGACCCTGCGTGACGCCGTCAGGCACGCCGAGGATATCGGCTGCACGATGGTCATCGAGAACATCGAGGACAAGGATCCGCATATTCGCGTGGCGCTTGCCGAGAGCTTCAACTCGCCTGCCGTCGCCGTCTCGATCGACACCGGCCACGCCCATTATGCTCACGGCTATACCGGTGCGCCGCCGGTCGATTACTACGTCAAGGCCGCCGGCAATCGCCTGCAGCATGTTCACCTGCAGGATGCCGACGGATATGCCGACCGCCACTGGAGCCTCGGCGAGGGCTCGATCCACTGGCATGCCGTCTTTAGGGCCCTTGCCAAGCTCGAAAGCAATCCGCGCCTCATCATCGAGATCAAGGACAAGTCGAAGATCCCGGCCTCTGCGGCCTATCTCGCCTCGATTGGCGTGGCTGAATAACGCCGTTGTTTGTCCTCTGGGCATTTGGGCTGGGCTCCCTCTTCTCCCCCAGCGGGGAGAAGGTGGCCCGAAGGGTCGGATGAGGGGGCCACCCGACACTACGTCATTGATTGCCCTTCGCTTGCGCTCAGCGCATTCGCGGCTTGCCGCTCACCCCCTCAACCGCCTGCCGGCACTTTCTCCCCGCTGGGGAGAAGAGACCTGTTGCAGCGCCTTGCTCCCACCTTTACTCGCCACAGCAGGGGAGGGTGGAGTTCCCTCATGAAAACCGGGTAATCACGCTGATCCCCGTGGCCTCAGCCTTGTCGAGCGCCATCAGCGCCGGCACGGCCTCCTCGAGGCTGATGCGGCGTCCGATCAGCTTCTGCGGCGCGATCTTTCCGGCCGAAAGCATCGACAGCATGGCGTCGTATCGCCAAGCCTGCATGCCGTGGCTGCCGTAGATTTCCAGCTCGTGGCCGATCACCTGTGCCATCGGGATTTGCGGCGTCGCATGCTCGCCGAGCATCAACCCCACCTGCACATGCCGTCCGCGCCGGCGCAGGTTCTTGATCGAGTTGAAGCAGGTGACGGGATGGCCGAGCGCGTCGATCGAGACATGCGCGCCGCCCTTGGTGATCTCGCGCACCGCCTCCGCCACGTCGGCGACGCCGGATGCATTGACCGTTGCCACCGCCCCACACTCCCGCGCAAAGGCGAGTTTCTCTTCCGAAATATCGATGCCGATCGCATTCGCTCCGAGCGCGGTGGCGATCATGATCGCCGACAGGCCGACGCCGCCGCAGCCATGCACGGCGATCCATTCGCCGGGGCCGGTGCGCGCCTGGTCGGCGACGGCGCGAAACGAGGTGGCGAAGCGGCAGCCGAGGCTGGCCGCCGTCGCATCGTCGATCGTATCGGGCAGGTGCACCAGGTTGGTGTCGGCATAATCGATCGCCACATATTCGGCAAACGACCCCCAATGAGTGAAGCCCGGCTGGAACTGGTTCGGGCAGACCTGCTGGTTGCCGGAATGGCATTCCCCGCAATGGCCGCAGCCGGAAACGAAGGGCACGGTCACCCGGTCGCCCACCTTGAAGCGCATCACGCCGCGGCCGGTGGCGACGATCCGCCCGGCAAGCTCATGTCCCGGCACATGCGGCAGCCGGATATCCGGATCGTGCCCCATCCAGCCGTGCCAGTCGCTGCGGCAGAGCCCGCTGGCCCCAACGGATATGACGACACCGTCCTCTGTCGGTGTCGGATCGGCAACGGTGCGGATTTCGGGCGCCTGTTCGAAGGCTTCGTAGAACATGGCTTTCATCGGCGTTTTCCTTGCTGCTTATCCGCTGTTGCGCCCATCATCGCATGCGGCAGCCAGCCATTCCAACATTCCATTCCATCATTTTTGCTGATGCACCCATCGATGAAGCTGCCATCGCTGCGCACGAATATTGCGGCCGGGCGCCATTCCCCGGCATTTTCTTGCTTCCGTGTTTCGGCTCGGGATTTGTCCTTGACCCGGCTTGCCGCGACGGTTTTTCCTTCTCCGGCTTCAGGAGGAAACCATCATGGCCGTCGATACATCACCCCGTTCAACCACCTGGACTCATGTCGACGGAGAGTGGCTCCCCGGCAATCCGCCGCTGATCGGGCCGACCTCGCATGCCATGTGGCTCGGCTCCACGGTCTTCGACGGTGCCCGCTGGTTCGACGGCATCGCGCCGGATCTCGACCTGCACTGCCAGCGCATCAACCGCTCGGCGCTCGCCATGGGCCTGAAGCCGGTGAAATCAGCCGAGGAGATTGTGGCACTTGCCTGGGAAGGCGTTGCGAAATTCGATGGCGCCACGGCGATTTATATCAAGCCGATGTATTGGGGCGAACACGGCGCGCCGGGCAGCGTCGTCGCCGTCGACGGGGAATCGACCCGCTTCGCGCTCTGCCTGTTCGAGGCGCCGATGGGCGGCCATGGCGGCACAAGCCTCACAGTCTCGCCCTATCGCCGCCCGTCGCCGGAAACGGCGATGACCGAGGCGAAGACCGGCTCGCTCTATCCAAACAGCGGCCGCATGATCGCCGAAGCGCGCAGCCGCGGTTTCGACAATGCGCTGGTGCGCGACCTGAACGGCAACGTCGTCGAGACCGCCTCGTCGAACGTCTTCATGGTCAGGGACGGCGTGGTGATGACGCCTGCCGCCAACCGAACCTTCCTTGCCGGCATCACTCGTGCCCGCGTCATCGGCCTGCTGCGCCAGGCCGGTTTCGACGTGCATGAAGCAGCGCTTTCCGTCGAGGATTTCATGCAAGCCGACGAGATCTTCACCACCGGCAACTACTCCAAAGTCGTCGGCGTCACCCGCCTCGACGACCGCAACCTGCAGGAAGGCCCGTTCACCCGCAAGGCGCTGGAACTCTACATGGACTGGGCCTTCGGCCGCAGCGAGAGTGAAGAGTGAGGGTGAGGAGCGGTTCGGCGAAGCCGAAGCAATCGATCCAGTGAATCGATTGCAGCGACGAACGCCCGGAGCGCAAGCGCAGGGCCGGGGCGCTCCCCTGGCAGAATCGAGATCTGCGTCCAACCCCCCTCTGCCCTGCCGGGCATCTCCCCCACAGGTGGGGAGATTGGCTGGGCGTGATGGCTTCCCCAAACAACTGGCCGTCATATGAATCGTAAATTTAAGGCGAGGCATCGCTTCTTGCCAATCTCCCTCCTTGTGGGGGAGATGCCCGGCAGGGCAGAGGGGGTGCCAGCCACACCCGAGGCCATCCGCAAAAAAGTGAGAACAGGCCTACCCACACGCACCCCTCACGTCATCCACTTCCGATGCTCCGCAAATCTCTCCGCCAGGAGATCGATGAACAGCCGCACCTTCGTCGGCAGATGGCTGCGGTTGGGATAGACGGCGTTGATGTTGAACTCCACCGGCCGGTAGTCCGGCATGATCTTCACCAGCCGCCCTTCGGCGATGTCGTCGAACACCACGAAACTCGGCGCCAGGAAGATGCCCCGCCCGGTCAGCGTCAGGAAGCGCAGCATCTCGGCGCTGTTGGAAACGACGTTGCCGCTGATCTTGACGCTCTCCTTATTGCCCTCGCCATCCTCGAAGCGCCATTCGTCGCCATAGGGGTAATAGGCATATTGCAGGCAATTGTGATCGGCGACCTCGGCCGGCGTCTTCGGCATCGGATGGCTCTCGAAATAGGCCGGCGAGCAGACGAGCATATGGCGCCAGGGCGTCAGCTTGCGGGCGACGAGCGATGAATCCGGCGGTGGTACGGTGCGCATCACCAGGTCGTAGCCATCCTCGATCATGTCGACCATCCGCTCGCCGACGCTGAAATCGAGTGAGATCGACGGATAGAGCTCCATAAATTCGCCGACGACGGGCAGCAGGAAACGCACGATGGCGCTGCTGGTATAGACCTTCAGCGTGCCGCGCGGCGTCGTACTGAGCGCGCCGGCCGTCCGGTCCGCCTCATCGAGTTCGGCCAGGATCTGCGACGAGCGCTCATAATAATATTTGCCGGTTTCGGTCAGGCTGACCTTGCGCGTTGTGCGGTTGAGCAGCCGCACGCCGAGCCGGTCCTCCAACGATTGCACGTGATTGCCGACCATGGTGACGGACATGTTGAGCCGGCGCGCGGCGGCGGAAAACCCGCCGCATTCCACCACGCGGCCAAACACCATGAGGCTGGTTAGTCGATCCATATTGCCCTCGGATTATCCGCTGAGAGTTGATGATCCTTCCCGATTTAAGCAGATTATCAAAATGAATGTCAGGGTGCATTTTCCTTCGTAACGAACAGGGCCTCTCGCAGAGGAGGCCAAGGGTGAAGGAGAATGATGATGGTCGAGTTGCCCCGCAAAGACGTTTTCGAAAGTGCGAGGGAGGCTGAGCAGATCCTGGCCGAGGAAGCCGCCAGGGCGCCTGCCGCCGAGGCGCCTCCCATGCCTGTCTCTGAAGCGCCGGTCGCCGAAGCGTCGGTCGCGGAAGCTCCCAAAAAGACCGGCCGCCGCATCGTCAAGCGCGCCGTCATCGCCGCCGTACTGATCGCCGGCGTCGCTTTCGCCGGCGACTTCGGCCACCACTATTGGACGGTCGGCCGCTTCATCGAATCCACCGACGATGCCTATGTGAAGGCCGATTACACCACGGTCGCCCCGAAGGTCGCCGGCTATATCAAGGCAGTGCTCGTCAACGATAATGACGCGGTCAAGGCCGGCCAGGTTCTCGCCCGTATCGACGACCGCGACTTCCAGGCCGCATTGTCGCAGGCGAAGGCCGATGTGAAGGCAGCCGAGGCCGCCATCACCAATATCGATGCCCAGATCGCCCTGCAGCAATCGGTGATCGAGCAGGCCAAGGCGACGGTCGATGCCTCGCAGGCCTCGCTCGATTTTGCCGTGTCCGATGCCGCCCGCTCGGCCCGCCTGATCACCAACGGCGCCGGCACCCAGTCTCGCGCCGAACAGACCCAGTCGGCCCGTGACCAGGCCGCTGCCGCCGTCGAGCGCGACCGGGCGGCCCTCGTCACGGCTCAAAACAAGGTGCCGGTGCTGCAGACTGAGCGTGAACAGACGGTTGCCCAGCGTGACCGCGCGGCAGCCGCCGCCCGCCAGGCAGAGCTCAACCTCTCCTATACCGATATCGTCGCCGCCGTCGACGGCACGGTCGGCGCCCGGTCGATCCGGGTCGGCCAGTATGTCACCTCGGGCACGCAGCTGATGGCGGTGGTGCCGCTGCACGCGGTCTATGTCGTCGCCAATTTCAAGGAAACGCAGCTGACCTATATCAGCCCCGGCCAGTCGGTCGAGATCAAGGTCGACAGCTTTCCCGATATCTCGATCAAGGGTCATGTCGACAGCGTTTCGCCGGCAAGCGGGCTGGAATTCTCACTGCTGCCGCCGGACAATGCCACCGGCAATTTCACCAAGATCGTCCAGCGCATCCCGGTCAAGATCGTCATCGACGACGAGGCTTTGAGCGGCCTGTTGCGCTCGGGCATGTCGGTCGAGCCCGAAATCGATACCAAGGCTGCCCAAACCTCCGCGGCAGCCAAGGAGGGATCATCCAACCCTGCTGGATGATCCTTTCCCTTTTTCCCGAATGATCCCGATCATTCCCGAATTGATCCCGATCGTTCCTGAATGATCCCGATCGTTCCCTGAATGATCACCCGGACCCCGTCACGAGAAAATTTTCCGCAAGAGCCGGAAGGAGATAGGTCATGGCCACTCTTCAGATCGCCGCCAACAGCAATGCGCTGGCGGCCCCCACCGCAGCAGCGCTTGCGGCACCTGCCGCCATGAGCCCGCTGCGCATGTGGGCTGCCGTTGTCGGTTCGACGCTCGGCGCTTTCATGGCGGTCCTCAATATCCAGATCGTCAATGCCTCGCTTGCCGATATCCAGGGCGCGATCGGCGCCGGCACCGATGACGGCGGCTGGATTTCGACCTCCTATCTGATCGCCGAGATCGTCGTCATTCCGCTCAGCGCCTGGCTGGCGCGCGTCTTCTCGCTCCGCAATTACCTGCTCACCAACGCCATCCTCTTCCTCATCTTTTCCGTTGCCTGCGCCTTCGCGGCCAATCTGCAGCAGATGATCATCCTGCGCGCCATTCAGGGCTTTTCCGGCGGCGTGCTGATCCCGATGGCCTTCACCATCATCATCACCCTGCTGCCCAAGGCCAAGCAGCCGATCGGCCTTGCGCTCTTTGCCCTGTCTGCCACCTTCGCGCCGGCGATCGGCCCGACGATCGGCGGTTATCTCACCGAGAACTGGGGCTGGGAACATATCTTCTACGTCAACCTGGTGCCCGGCGCGCTGATGGTCGGCCTGCTCTGGGTCTCGCTCGACCGTGCGCCGATGAACCTGAAGCTGCTCGCCAAGGGTGACTGGCCTGGTATCATCACCATGGCGATCGGCCTGGCAGCCCTGCAGACGGTACTGGAAGAGGGCAACAAGGAAGACTGGTTCGGCTCCGATTTCATCGTCCGCCTGTCTGTTATCGCCGCCGTCTCGCTGACGCTGTTCTTGATCATCGAGCTGAAGACCGCCAATCCGCTGCTCAATCTTCGCCTGCTGGTGCGCCGCAACTTCGGCTTCGGCATCGTCGCCAATTTCCTGCTCGGCATTGCGCTTTACGGCTCCGTTTTCGTGCTGCCGATCTATCTGGCTCGCATCCAGGGCTATAATTCCGAGCAGATCGGCATGGTTCTCGCCTGGACCGGCATCCCGCAGTTGCTGCTGATCCCGCTGGTGCCGCAACTGATGAAGCGTTTCGATGTCCGCCTGCTGATCATCGTCGGCTTTGCCCTTTTCGCCGCCTCGAACTTCATGAACGTGCACATGACCGGCGATTATGCCAGCGACCAGCTGTTCTGGCCGAACATCGTCCGTGCCATCGGCCAGGCACTGGTCTTCACGCCGCTCTCGGCAATCGCCACGGCAGGCATCGAACAGGAGAATGCCGGTTCGGCTTCCGCGCTCTTCAACATGATGCGCAATCTCGGCGGCGCCGTCGGCATCGCCTCGCTGCAGACCTTCCTGTCGAAACGCGAACAGTTCCATTCGAACATCTTGACCCACTCGGTCTCGATCTTCGAGGAAGCCACCCGCGATCGCATCGCCAGGCTCACCGGCTACTTCATGAGCCACGGCGTCAGCGATCAGGCGCTCGCCAGCCACAAGGCCGTCGTCGCAATCGCGCTCAAAATACGCAAGCAGGCCAATATCATGGCCTTCAGCGACACCTTCTTCCTGCTCGGCGTCGCCCTGGTCGTCGCCCTGCTTGCAAGCCTGCTTCTGAGAAAACCCGGTCAACTCTCCGGCGGCGGCGCCCACTAGCGCCGCGCGACCCTCAAGGAGGAGAAAGCCATGACGTCAGCGATCTATGCTCCCGATGCCGACAGGCTCCAGCCCAAGGCCGCCGGCCATGCCGTCAGCATCGGCGCACTGCTCTCGATCATCGAATGGCTCTCCGGCGACGAATGCCACGCGCTCGATGAAGCGGGGCTCGTCTCCGGCCTCGGCCGCCGGCTGCAGGCGCTCGGCCTGCCGGTCGACCGGCTGACCCTGCATCTGATGACGCTGCATCCCGAATTCATCGGCCGCACCATCGCCTGGGCGCCGGGCGAGCCGGTCGAGATCCACGACCGGGAGCACGGCGCGCGCGTCGCCATCGCCAATACGCCGCTGCGCAAGGTGATGGAAACCCGCGAGCCGCTGGTGGTCGATACCAGAGAAAGCGTGCATGGCCGCTGGCAGCATATCGATGTCTTTGCCGATCGCGGCCTGATGCAGCTCGTCATCGCGCCGCTCTGCAATGTCGACGGCCCGGTCAGCGCCGCCGTCTTCGGCACGCGGCGGCCGGGCGGCTTCACTGCCTCCGAGCGCGAGGTGATCGAGCGCATCCTGCCGGCGCTGCGCAACACCAGCGAGCTGCGCACTCTTCGCCAGGTCGAGCTCAGCCTGCTCGATACCTATATCGGCCCGCTGACGGCAAGCCGCATCCTGGCCGGCCGCATCCGCCGCGACGAGATCGAATCGATGGAGGCAGCACTGCTGCTTTGCGATCTGCGCGGCTTTACCGAGCTGTCGAACCGGCTGCCCGGCAGCACCGTGCTCGGGCTGCTGAACGCCTATTTCGACAGGATCGTGCCGGCCATCACCCGCGAGGGCGGCGAAGTGCTGAAATTCATGGGCGACGCCGTGCTTGCCTTCTTCCCGGGTTATGATGCCGCCCATTCCTGCGGCGCGGCCCTGGCATCGGCCCGCGCCATCCTCGATGAGATCGACAATTTCCAGTACGAGGGCATCGGAGTCAAAGCCGGCATCGCCCTGCATTACGGCGAGGTCAGCTACGGCAATGTCGGCTCCGGCCGCCGCCTCGATTTCACCCTGATCGGCGGCGACGTCAATCTGGTCAGCCGCATCCAGACCGCCTGCAGCGAACTGGGAGAGGCCCTGCTGATGTCGGCGCCGTTTCGCGAGGAAGCGGGGGCAGGGGATGTGGTGTCGGTCGGGGCGCACAGGCTGAAGGGTTTTGCCGATCCGGTCGAGCTGTTCACGATCTTGCGGTAGGTGCAAGCCCACCCCCTCTGCCCTGCCGGGCTCAGACAGGCCACTTGCATAAAATGCATGGCAGGTCTGCCCTAAACGGCTTCGTCTTCCCCCATCTTTTCGCCATAGTGGCGCCGAAATTCCGTAAGCGGGGAGGAAGAGGCTTATGACTGTGCTGTTCGACGAACAAGGCGAGATTATCCGCGAACTGGGTGTTGCCGCCGATATCGACCCAGAGCGGGAGATCGAACGGCGAACTGCTTTCCTCAAGGATTATCTCGTCGCCTCCGGCATGCGCGGCTACGTGCTCGGCATCAGCGGCGGCGTCGATTCGCTGACGGCAGCACTGCTGGCTCAGAAAGCGGTGCGCGAGCTGCGGGAAAGCGGCCATGCGGCCGAATTCATCGCCGTGCGCCTTCCCTACGGTGTCCAGGCAGACGAGGCCGATGCGGTGAAGGCGCTGGAAACGATCGGCCCCGACCGTTCGATGGTGGTCAACATCAAGGCGCCGGCGGCTGCGATGCTTGCCGCCGCACAGGACGGCGGCCTCGCCTTTGCCGATGCCGGCCGGCAGGATTTCATCCTCGGCAATATCAAGGCCCGCCAACGCATGATCGCCCAGTTTGCGCTGGCCGGCGCGGTGAGCGGCCTTGTCATTGGCACCGATCATGCAGCGGAGGCGGTCATGGGCTTCTTCACCAAGTTCGGCGATGGCGCAGCCGATATCCTGCCGCTCGCCGGCCTCAACAAGCGCCGCGTCCGCCTGCTGGCAAAGCGGCTCGGCGCCCCGGACGAACTGGTCTTCAAGGTGCCGACCGCCGATCTCGAGGACCAGCGGCCGCTGCGCCCCGATGAAGAAGCCTATGGCGTCAGCTATGATGAAATCGACGATTTCCTCGAAGGCAAGCCGGTCGGCGAGATCGCCCGCCGCCGCATCCTCGCCGCCTATCGGGCGACCGCCCACAAGCGCGCTTTGCCGGTGGCCGTCAGCGCGCTCTGACGGTCGTCGAAGCGCGGGATGCGCGCGGGCGCGACTCCGGGTTTACGGCCTGACCGGCTCGCCCGTCCGTCCTGACGAAGCGAGATAGGCGTGCGGCGCGAAATAGACGCCGTCGGCATCGAAGGCCTCGAGATCTTCGGCCTGCAGCGCCTCGCGCACCTTCGGCCGTGCCGCCACGAGGGCCATGTAGCCGTGCAGCGTCGGCCATTGCTTGAGATCGATATCGGTCCAGGGCGACCAGTTCAGGCAGACGAAGAGGTAGGCATCTGCAACGGTGAACGCATCGCCGGTGAGATAGGGTCCGGCAAGGCGGCCGTTCAGCCATGTGAGCCGCTTCGATATCAGCGCGCGGACCTCCCCATGAACACTGGAATAGGTCGGATTGAAGAGCAGCACCATCGGCTTGTGCAGCTCGGCGGTGATGAAGTTGAGATAGGATTGCACCTCGTTGCGGCGGATATTGCCGACCTCAGGCAACAGGGCTGCCCCTTCGGGCACGCTGTCGGCGAGGAACTGCACGATCGCCGGCCCCTCGGTCAGCACCTTGCCGTCGTCGAGCATCAGCGCCGGCACATAGCCGTTGCCGTTGATCGCGAGGTAATCCTCGCCGGTGCTCGTCCTGTGGGTTTGCCGGTCGACCTGGATGAGCTCGATATCGAGGCCCAGCTCCCGGCAGATGATGTGCGGTGAAAGCGAGCAGGCCGCGGCGTGCATGTAAAGTTTCATTGCGGTTTCCTCTCCTCGTGGAGGCGGTCGATGCCACCCGTCGATAGCGTTGAACATCTGTACTGTTTCGCATAAAATGACTCTCGTCAACAATTTAATGCGAAACGGTACAGATATGAAAGACGAGAAGAAGCGCGGCCGCCCGAGGGCTTTCGACGCCAAGGCCGCGCTCGGCAAGGCGCGGGATGTCTTCTGGGACAGGGGGTTTGCCGCCGCCTCGCTCGATAATCTGAGTGCTGCGACCAACCTCAACCGCCCGAGCCTCTACGGCGCCTTCGGCGACAAGGAGGATCTCTATCTCGATACGCTGGAGGGTTATCGGCAGGACGGCATGAATACACTCGCCGAGGCGCTCGACCCGTCACTGCCGCTGCGCGACAATATCGCCCGCGTCTATGCGGGTGCGCTGGCGATCTATCTGCATGGCGAAACCGCCGCCCGCGGTTGTCTGCTGATCGGCACGGCATCGGTCGAGGCGGTCCAGCATGAGCGGGTTCGCGAAGTGCTCGGCCGCAGCCTCAACGATTTCGACGACGAGATCGAAAAGCGCATGCGCCTTGGCGTGGAAAGAGGCGAGCTTCCGGAAAGCGCCGATCCGCAGATGCTTGCCAGGCTCGCCTCCGCCGTCATGCATTCGCTCGCCGTCCGCGCCCGCGCCGGCGACAGCCGCGAGACGCTGGAAGCGATCGCCCGGTCGGGCGTCGAGCTGATCTGCGGAAGCGCCAATAATCCTTAGGTCGAGTCCCGAGTCTCCGCATCCCTCGGACGCACGATCCAGGCATAGGCAGCACCGGCGAGAAGCAGTACTGAGGTGCCGAGGAAAACCGCCCGCATGCCGATATGGCCGCCGACAAAACCGCCAAGGATAGGGCCGGCCACCTGGCCGACATATTGCGAGGAAATCGAAAGTCCGAGAATGCTGCCGGCCGCACTATCCGGCACGCTGTGGCGGATGACCGCGGCGATGCACGGCAGCAGCCCGCCGAGTGCTGCGCCCATCAGGAAACGCAGGATGATCAGCTGCCAGGCGCTGGTGACGAAGGCCTGCGGGATCAGCAGCAGCCCGGCGACGGCGAGCGCGCCTGCAATCACCGGCCAGTGGCCGATCCTGTCGGCGAGCTTGCCGAGCCATGAGGCCGACAGAATGCTGCCGAGAGCGGCCGCCGACATGACGACGCCCGATACGATCGTCACCTGGGATTCGACGGGCACGAGCTGCGCGACATAGACGGTGATGATCGGCTCGATCGACATATTGGCAAACATCAAGAGCATGCCCGTCGCCAGCATGGCGATGACGGGCCGCTTGTCGGCAATGGATTTCCAGCCGCCGCTGGCCTTGGCCGCTTGTCTGCGGGCCGGCGATTTCTCTTCCTTGATCAGGAAGGCTGTGGCAAGGAAGGCAAGGAAGATCATGCCGCCGGCGGCGAGAAACGTGCCGCGGATGCCGATGATCGGCGGCAGCGCCCCGCCGATCAGCGGCCCGACGAGATTGCCGGCCATGATGCCGGAAGAGAGCACGCCGAGCGCCCAGGCCGAACGATCCTTCGGCGTCTGTGTCGCCACCAGCACCATCGAGCCGGAGGCATAGCCGCCGGCAAGCCCGACGAACAGACGCAGCGCCACCAACTGCCAGACATTGCCGGCCATGCCCATCAGCGAGATTGCCAGCGTCATGCCGAGGCTGGCGCGCACCAGCATCAGCTTGCGGCCGTAAATATCGCCGAGCCGGCCCCAGAGCGGTGCGACGAGAGCCGCGGCAAAGAAGGTGGCGCCATAGGCGATGCCCGACCATTGCACGATCGCCGCATGGTCGCTGACGCCGAGTTCCTCGACATAAAGCGGCAGGAAGGGAAGCAGCAGCGTCATCGCCACGATCGTGGTGAAGGAGCCGACCAGCGAGATGGTGAGATTGCGCTTCCAGTAGATCGAGCCCGGCCTGGCGCTGGCGTCCCACTGCGTATCGGTCATACTCTCGGCCTCGGCATTGATTCTACAGCGCCGCGCGTCTTTTAAGACGCGCAAAGGACGCTGTAACACTTTGAAATCTGCATATTTCCTTAAATCGGTTCCGATTTGAGGAAATATGCGGCGGCGCGGGTTCCGCCGCGCCTGATGAAATGATGTGCCCGTTGCCGCGGCGAGGAGATCGGCGCGGGTGAATCTGTCCTGACGATCGAGCTTTTCGAGGTCGAGCGCATAGGCCGTAGCGGTGCATGCGCTCGCCGTTCCAGGGCGGGCACGCACTGATATAACCGCGCTATGGCCCATCCTTCAAGACGGCGCTTTTGCATCGGTGACCTGTCTTTGGAAATGAGAGCCGCAATCTGGACCCTGTCGGGCAAAAGTGCTAGTACATGACCGATTGCATGATGCAATCGGTTAAGCCAAGGACATTGCCATGAGCGACATGCGCACATCCCGAGAGCAGACCATCCGTCATCTCTACGCCGCCTATCTCGACGACCGCAAGGATATCGTCGGCGCCATGTTGACGGAGGATTTCACCTTCTCCAGTCCGCGTGACGACCACATCGACCGGGCAACTTATTTCGAGCGCTGCTGGCCGAAGGAGCCAGTCTTCCGCGGCTTTG
This sequence comes from Rhizobium acaciae, assembly GCF_025941625.1. NCBI lineage: Bacteria > Pseudomonadati > Pseudomonadota > Alphaproteobacteria > Hyphomicrobiales > Rhizobiaceae > Rhizobium > Rhizobium acaciae. Next base: position 124,567 of record NZ_JAPCZO010000012.1, on the reverse strand, counting down.
ACATCGAATTCCTGGTGATCGACGGCGACGAGGCGGTCGTCCGCTACCGTGCGGAAAAACGCGACGGCGGCAGCTTCCGCAACATCGAGAGCTTTCGTTTCCGCGGCGACAAGGTCGCCTCCGTGGATGTTTATTTCGGTCGGACTCTGTAACCCGGCCGAGGTGGCCATCCGGCCTTAGAAGATCCGTATCGCCGACGTACCGATGATGATCATCGAGACCGCCACCATCAGCGGCCGCACCGGCAGCCGTTTGACGAGGATCGCGCCGAAGGGGGCAGCGATGACGCCGCCGATGATCAGGCCGATCGCCGAATCGAGTTCCGACCAGCCGAGCGTCAGGATGAAGGTCAGGGAAATCGTCAGCGTCACCGCGAATTCGGTGAAATTGGTCGAGCCGATCACCCGCTTCAGGTCATGGCCGCGGCTGACGAGCGAACTGGTGACGATCGGCCCCCATCCGCCACCGCCGATCGCATCGAGCATGCCGCCGCAAAGCGCGACCGGCGGCACCATCCAGTCGCGAACATCCCGCTTCGGCGGCGGCCGAAAGGCCTTGTAGAGGATCACCAGCCCGATCGCGATCAGATAGGCCGACACGAAGGGCTCGATCGCCTTGCCGTCGATATTGGCGAGCAGATAGGCCCCGATCGCGCCGCCGATCATGCCGGCCGGTGCGAGCCGCGCTACCAGACGCCAGTCGACGTTGCGATGATAGACATGCGAGATGCCCGAGGCGGTGGTGGTGAACATTTCCGCCACATGCGTCATGGCGCTGGCATTGGCCGCCGGCACCCCGAAGGCGAGAAGGCTCGTCGTCGACAGTACGCCGAAGGCCATACCGAGTGCGCCGTCGACGATCTGCGCGCAGAAACCCACGACGATGAAAAGGAAGATATCCGATGTCATGCAGTCCCCTCAGACGAACGGTAGCATCAGAATAGGCGACGCGGGAAAAAATCTCCGGTCTCAGCCGGCAAATCCGCGCTGCTTCAGCCGGATGATCTTGAAGAAGCCGTTCGGAAAGACCGGCAGGATATCGGCAGCGGCAAAATCGCCACGGCGCTCGGCCCAGGCGACGATGCGGTGAATGCGGAAGGCGGAGGACCAGCCGATGTGACGCACCAGCGGCGCCACCGCCGTCTCGATCGCGCCCTGCAGACCGGCGCCGTCGCCAAGCTTGCTGGCGAGGATGATCTCGCCGCCCGGCCTCAGCACCCTGGCGCATTCGTCCAGCGCCCGTTCGGGTTCGGGGATGAGCGTGATGACGAAGGGCAGGCAGACCGCATCGAAAGACCGGTCGGCAAAGGTGAGCGCATACGCATCCATCACCTCCAGCGCCTGCACATGCTGAAGGTTTTCGCGTCTCGCCTTTTCACGCGCCCGCGCGATCATGTGTTCTGAAATGTCGATGCCGGTCACCCGGCAATGGCGCGGGTAATGCCCGAGCGTCAGTCCGGTGCCGACGCCGATCTCCAGGATGTCGGTGCCGGCCGCAGCGGCGAGGGCAGCGAGTTTACGGTGGCCATCGCGCAGGATGCCGCGATAGACCCGGTCATAGACCGGTGCCCAGCGCTGATAGATTTTTTGCTGATCGTCCGCCCTGCTGCGAAGCTCTGACATGCCGCACCTCCCCAGAGCAAGTCCAGGAAAAGTGGAAGGCGGTTTTCCCAGGAATTGCATTATACAAAAGATTTGAGCGGTTCTGCGCTTCCGTGAAAAAGCGCGAACAGCCGTAAAGCCCAGCCTTTCAACTCCTAAGGATAGGCTCCGGTTCCCCACGAAATGTGACGCAAGGCACAGATTCTCACCTGCGATCATTTTGGGGGCACCGGCGTGCAAGCCCCGGCCGACTATTTTGCCGGCGTGAGACCGAGCGTCTTGGCGTCCAGCTCGCTGCCGATCTCGACGGTTTTCTTTTGCTTGTCGTAGACGCAGATCTGGGCGATCAGCCCCTTGGCGCCTTTCGGCTTGCCGGTCACCAGGGCAAGCCCGTAATGGGAGCTGCCGAAGGGATCGACGGTGGCGCTGGGCTTCTCGATCGTGACCGCTGCCTTCTTGCATTTGGCCTCGACGTCGGCGGCGAGCTGCTTCCAGGCGTCATCGGAAGAGGCATGCGCCGCACCTGCCAGGCAAAGCAGGGCGGCGACAGTGAGAGGCTGGATTATATTCCTGTTCATATCGGGTCTCCGTTGATCGCCATGATAGGCAAAGTGGTTTTCGGGGCGGGTATTCCCATTGATTTGCCCAGGCGATTTCTACGCACGACTCCAACCCTGCAACTGAGGCAAATTTTCCTCCGGCCGGTCGTTTTTTGATAATTCGCCGGTTGCCTCTCCCCCTTTCCCCTCCTATGTTCCGCCTCACCTGCCGAGACGCAATCTATTGCCAAGAGGAGATCTGACATGGCTTTCGAATTGCCTGAACTTCCCTATGACTACGAAGCGCTTGCTCCCTTCATGTCGAAGGAAACGCTGGAGTTCCACCACGACAAGCACCACAAGGCCTATGTCGACAACGGCAACAAGCTCGCCGCCGAAGCCGGTCTTTCGGACCTCTCGCTCGAAGACGTCGTCAAGAAGTCCTTCGGCACCAATGCCGGCCTCTTCAATAACGCCGCCCAGCACTACAACCACATCCATTTCTGGAAGTGGATGAAGAAGGGCGGCGGCGGCAACAAGCTGCCGGGCAAGCTCGAAGCGGCCTTTACGTCGGATCTCGGCGGCTACGACAAGTTCAAGGCCGATTTCGCCACTGCCGGCGCCACCCAGTTCGGCTCCGGCTGGGCCTGGGTTTCCGTCAAGAACGGCAAGCTCGAAATCTCCAAGACCCCGAACGGCGAAAACCCGCTCGTTCACGGCGCCACCCCGATCCTCGGCGTCGACGTCTGGGAACATTCTTATTACATCGACTATCGCAACGCCCGCCCGAAGTACCTCGAAGCCTTCGTCGACAGCCTGATCAACTGGGACTACGTCCTGGAACGCTACGAAGCAGCCACGAAGTAAGCGGTATCAGACGCGCCGCCACGGCGGCGATGTCGTCCGCCTCTTCGAACTCAGCACCCGGCGCCTCAAACGCCGGGTGTTTCGTTTTCACACCAAGCCGTCACATCCCTGTCATCGGCCGCTCCTAATCACGCCCCATGTCCTCCTCTGCTTCTCTCCTGTTCCGCTTCGGCATCATCGCCGACCCGCAATATGCGGCGATCGCGCCGCATATTGCGATGGATCGCTATTATGCCAACAGCCTCGCCAAGGTCGCCGCGGCGATCGAGGCCTTCAACGGCGAGCAGCTCAGCTTCGTCATGACGCTCGGCGATGTCATCGACCGCAGCTTTTCAAGCTTCGACGATATCCTGCCGGTCTATGAGACGCTCAGGCACGAAGCGCTCTTCCTGCTCGGCAACCACGATTTCTCGGTCTCTTCAGGACACTTGTCCGAGGTCGCCGCGCGCCTCGGCATGCCGTCGCCCTATTACAGTTTCTTGCGCCACGGCTGGCGCTTTATCGTGCTCGACGGCAACGAGGTCAGCATCTTCGCGCCGCCCGAAGGCCATCATCATCGCGCCCTTGCCGCTGAGATGCTGGCGGAGCTGCAGGCAAAAGGTGCGAGGAATGCCCATCGCTGGAATGCCGCGCTGAGCGACGAACAATTCGCCTGGCTCGGCGATGAAATCGCAAAAGGGGCCGAGGCTGGCGAGAAGGTGATTGTCATGAATCACTATCCGGTGCATCCGCCCGGTGAGCACGGCATGTGGGACAGCGAACGCATCGTCGCGCTGCTCGCCTCTGCTCGCAATGTCGTCGCCTATCTCAACGGCCACGACCACGTCGGCAATTACGGCTTGGCCGGCGGCTGTCACTTCGTCAATTTCAAGGGCGTCGTCGACACCGAGACGGAAAACGCCTTCGCGATCGTGGAAGTTCATGCCGACCGCATCGAAATCCGCGGCTTCGGCCGCGAGGTGAGCCGCACGCTTTCTATCTAGCTGATCGCAGGCCCAGCCGGCATCGCCTTCATTTCACTGATGTCGCGCTTCGGTGGTGTGCCGAACATGCGGGCATATTCGCGGCTGAACTGCGAGGCGCTCTCGTAACCCACCTGGTAGGCCGCGTTTGCGGCGTTGAACCCATCGGTCACCATCAGCCGCCGGGCTTCAAGCAACCGCAATTGCTTCTGATACTGCAGCGGCGTCATCGAGGTCAGCACTTTGAAATGCTGGTGGAAGGAGGAAGGGCTCATCCTGGCTGCCGCCGCAAGCTTTTCCACCCGGACGGCGTCCGCAAAATTGCCGCGCAACAGGTAGATGGCCTCGGCCACGCGGCGCGTATGGCTGTCGGGCAATGCAAGCTTGCAGATCTCATCGCCATTTTTTCCGGAAAGCAACCAGAAACTGATCTCTCGCATGATTGCCGGATGAAGGATTGGGATCGCTTTAGGCGTCGCGAGCGTCCGGATCAGTCTCAGTATGCAGTCCTGCAGCTCGGGGCCGAATTCTTGTACGAAAACACCCGGCCCGCCGTCGCCTGCCGCCTTCGGCGGTGCATCCATCTCCTCCAGCACCTCGCGCAGGATAGTGACGTCGAGTTCCAGGTTGATGGCGATCATCGGCCGTTCGGCACTGGCTTTCGTCACCTGTCCGAAGGCCGGCATCTCGACGCTGATGATCAACGCTTGCATCGCTTCGTAATTGAAAAGGCGTTCTCCAAACATGAGCTGCTTAGCGCCGTCGACGATGATGCAGAGCGCCGGTCGGTAGATCGCTGGTTTCGGCATGGAGAGAGTGCTGGAACGCATCAGGAAAAAACCGTCAATAGCGGTGGCAAAGAGCCCGTCGCCTCCGCCATGGGCATCCATGTACCCATTGAGCGCCTGCTTCAGATCTGCGGACATCTTCGCCTCCAGTGAACGCGGGGTCGGTCTGCCGCGCCGGTGAGGATGATCTTAATCCCTCAGCCCGGCTGGGCAAGGCGTTTGGAGGAATAGGCAAGAAATTGCGGGATTTCGGCATTCAGGATTTCATGCTTGCGGCGCATAAGCTGGTCTATCAAAACATCAGGAGTACCTGAAATGCCTAACCAGAATTCAACCTCGAAAGTCGCAATCGTTACCGGCGGAAGCCGCGGCCTGGGCCGCAATACGGTCGTCAATCTGGCAAGGAGCGGTGTCGATGTGATCTTGACCTATAACTCGAACCGCGACGAGGCAGAGAAGGTCGTCGCTGAGATCGAGGCGCTGGGCCGCAAGGCCGCTGCACTTCAACTCGATGCCGGCAACGTGGCGGCGTTCGATGCCTTTGTCGAAAGTGTACGCGAGATCCTCAAGGGCTGGGGGCGTCAGCATTTCGACTTTCTCGTCAACAATGCCGGCACCAGCTACCACGCCCCGATTTCGGAGACGACCGAAGCGGAGATGGACAAGCTCTACAACCTGCATTTCAAGGGGGTTTTCTTCCTCACGCAGAAGCTCCTGCCGGTGATCGAGGACGGCGGCCGCATCGTTAACCTCTCCAGCGGTCTTGCCCGCATGGCCATGGTTGGCGCCTCGGCCTATGGCTCGATGAAGGGTGCAGTCGAGGTGCTGACGCGCTACATGGCCAAGGAGCTTGGCCCCCGCGGCATTGCCGTCAACACCGTCGCCCCGGGCGCCATCGAAACCGATTTCAGCGGCGGCATGGTGCGGGACAATCCGGAGATCAACCGTGCTGTCGCCTCCATGACCGCACTCGGCCGCGCTGGCGTACCCGACGATATCGGGCCGATGATCGCCTCCCTGTTGAGCGATGCCAACCGTTGGGTCAATGCTCAGCGTATCGAGGTTTCCGGCGGCATGTCGCTCTGAGCCATCCGACTTGGGCAAGCAGCTAGACGGCAACTGGTTTCTCCGTCCAGCCGCTGGTCCACAGTTCCCGCAGCCGATCGCCGTCGCCCTTGAAGAAATCTTCGCTCGTCGCGCAGCGATCCACCCGGTCGCTGCGGAAATTGCGGATTGCCTGGCGCAGCTCGCACCAGGCGACGATATTGGCGGTCTGCGAATAATAGATTAGCGCGATCGGCCGGATCGTCCGCTCGCTCGCGCGGCCGAGCTCGTCGCGGTAGCCGAGCATCAGCTTGCGTTCGTCGCGGATCGCGCGGCGCACGATCGCCAGGTCGAAGCCTGCCGGCTGCGCGATCGAGCCCCAGGCATAAAGCGCCTTGTTGTCCATCGCCTGGCGCAGTGGCGCCGGCACGGCGCCTGATATCTTCCGGTTGACCCGGCGTGCGGCCTGCTTCAACTCCTCGTCCGCGGTGCGTTCGAGCAGCGCCAGCGATAGCACGATCGCCTCCATCTCCTCGATCGAGAACATCAGCGGCGGCAGGTCGAAGCCCGGCCGCATGATGTAGCCGATGCCGCGCCCGCCCTCGATCGGCACCCGCATCGCCTGAAGCGCTGCAATGTCGCGATAGATCGAGCGCACGGTCACTTCGAGCGTCTCGGCCATGACTGCCGCCGTCATAGGCTTTCTTGCCAGCCTGAGGATCTGAATGATCTCGAAAAGCCGCGAGGCCTTGCGCATTTTACCTCTCCATCCGTCACGCTCCTGACAATACACTGTCAGTTGGGTTTGCGTATAGAGCCGCCTATCGGATTGAAATTAATCAGGGTCTTTTCACAACGGCCCGTAGGACCCAAGGCGGTAACTGACATGAACTACCATGAAAACCTCTGGCTCTTTTTCAGCCTTCTCTTCGGCATTATCATCGTGCCGGGCATGGACATGCTCTTCGTGCTCGCCAATTCGCTGACCGGCGGCGTCAAGCGTGGGCTGGCGGCGACCGGCGGCATCATGGCCGGCGGCGCGGTGCATTCGGCCTATGGCGCGGCCGGCGTCGGCGTGCTCGTCACCATGCTGCCGCAGCTTTTCAACGTGCTGCTCTTTGCCGGCGTCGCCTACATGATCTGGATCGGAATTTCGCTGATCCGCAGTTCGATCACCGTCGAGGCGGTCGGGCCGGGGACGGCACGCTCCGGCTGGCGCGCTTTTCGTCAGGGCGCAGTCACCTGTCTCGTCAATCCGAAGGCCTATATCTTTATGTTTGCCGTTTATCCGCAGTTCCTCAGACCGGAATACGGCCCGATCTGGATGCAGGGGCTGATCATGGGCGCCATGACCGTCGTCACCCAGTTCGCCATCTACGGCACGCTGGCGATGACGGCTGGCCGCAGCCGTGACCTGCTCATCGCCAACCCTGACGTTACGGCCTTTGTCGGCCGCTTTGCCGGACTGCTGCTGGTTGCTGTTTCCGCCTTCAGCCTCTGGCAGGGGTGGAAAAGCGCTTGAGCGCCACTGCATGTCGCCCGGAAGTGTGCAGCGGTTCCGGGATAACGACATGCATAAAAGCAGAGAACGGCCTATCACATTGTTTTTATGATGATCCGGCAAAACGTGACTGCCCGGAAGCATGGATTTTGTCATGCTGCCGGTGCAGATTGGCCATCGGCCAGCTTGGCCGAGGAAAAAGGGAGAGCAATATGAATTGGAAAGCAGCAGCTGCGGCCGTAGTCATGGCCGGCATGGCCTTCGGTTCGGTGACCGCCGCCGACGGCACCCATGATTCGCGCGTTGCGCTGATGAAGCAGATCGGCGGTTCGGCCGGGGCCTTGGCAGCCATCGCCAAGGGCACCAAGCCCTATGACGCCGAAGCGGTGAAGGCGGCGCTGACGACGATCGCCGCAACGGCCAAGGTTTTCCCCGACCAGTTCAAGCCGGGCACGGAGACAGGCGACGAGGCAGCGAGCCCGAAGATCTGGGAAAACATGGACGACTTCAAGGCCCGCGCCGCCAAGCTCTCCGCTGATGCCGAAACCGCGCTGGCTCAGCTTCCGGCCGATCCTGCGGCCATCGGCGCCACGATGAACACGCTCGGGGCCAATTGCGCCGGCTGTCACAAGGCCTATCGCCTCGGCAAGTGAGCGATAGGCCGTTTTCGTCTGGAGCAATTCCAGCAAAAGTGTGCAGCGGTTTTGCGTCCGGGATTTCGCAAAGCAAAGATAGTACTGGATCCGCGCCGGCCTTGTCGCCGGCGCGGATCGCCTTATTCTCCGCCTGCGCGGACCGGTCGAATGATCGATCTGCAAGGAAATATTGACAACAGGGGAGGCGGCGCATGGTCCGCAGGTTCATCCGGGTACTGCTCTGTCTGATCGGCGTCGCCGTCCTCGGCGGAGGCGCCTTCTATCTCGTCACCGCACCCGATCCGCTGCCGGAAAGCCATTGGGCGGGTCTCGGCGCACCGGATCCGGCAAACGGCCAGGCGGTCTTCTGGGCGGGCGGCTGTGTCAGCTGTCATGCCGCGCCCGGGTCCGAAGGCGATGCCAAGCTGACACTTGCAGGCGGCCTGGCACTGAACAGCCCTTTCGGCACCTTCCACGTGCCGAACATATCACCCGATGAAAAAGCCGGCATCGGCACCTGGACGCTTGCCGAGTTCGGCAATGCGATGAAGCGCGGCGTCGGCCCGGGCGGGCAGCATCTCTATCCGTCTTTTCCCTATGGCTCTTATTCCCGCATGAGCGACAAGGACGTCAACGATCTCTATGGCTTCCTGAAAACCCTGCCGAAGAGCGCAAACGTCGCGCCGCCGCATGAACTGCCGTTCCCCTTCAACATCCGGCTGGCGCTCGGCGGCTGGAAATTCCTCTATCTCAACGACCAGCCGCGCGTCGCCCTGGCAAAGAGCGACGACAAGATCAAGCGCGGGCAATATCTCGTCGAAGGCCCCGGCCATTGCGGCGAATGCCATACGCCGCGTGATGCGCTCGGCGGCTTCAAGGCGAATCAGTGGCTTGCCGGCGCGCCCAATCCGGAAGGGAAGGGCCGCATACCCGATGTCACCCCGGCCTCCGAGAGCATCGGCGGCTGGAGCGAGGCCGATATCGCCAGTTACCTCGAAACCGGCTTTACCCCCGATTTCGATTCCGTCGGCGGCTCGATGGTTGATGTGCAGCAGAACATCGCCCATCTGCCGGCCTCCGACCGCGAGGCGATCGCCGCCTATCTGAAGGCGGTGCCGGGACGCTAAAGCAACGACATGCGTAAAAAGATCCAAAGCGCGTCGCATGAATCAAGTTTGATGCGACGCGCTTAAGAGTGCGGTTGTGCTTGGCACCTTCGCAAGGTCCCACGCCTGTTTAGAGGGAGGTGGGACCTGGCATCAGATCATAGGGATGGCGCCAGCCGGGCATCTTGCTGATACGATCCTTCCAGGCTGCGATAGCCGGGAAGGCGCTGTGATCTATCCCGGTTTCCTCCGGCATGAAGACGTAGCCCGCCAGAGAGAGGTCTGCGATTGTCAGCCGGTCGCCGACCATGAAGGCCCGGTGCGCCAGATGTTCGTCAACAATGGCATAGGCAGCTTTGGCCCTCAGTCTCAAAAACTCGACGACGGGCGTCTCGCCGCTCTTCTGGAGGCCATACATGAACCTCAGCGTCGCGTAGTAGCTCGTGAATTTATGGTTGTCGAAAAGAATCCAACGCATGATGTCACGCCGTTCTTCGGCTGTCTGCGCCCCAAAGTGGCCTGTCATCTCTGACAAGTAGTCCAGGATGATCCCCGATTGGCTGATCTTCGTTTGCCCATGTTCGAGCACAGGCGCCTCGCCCTGTTCGTTTATGGTTTTTCGCCATTGTTCGGTTCGCGTTTCGCCGCCCAGATAATCAACGAAAATGCTTTCCCACTCGATGCCGGCAAGCGCAAAGAACAGCGCGACCTTGTAACAGTTCCCCGAGAGAGCGAAACAATGGAGTTTGAAATCAGGCATGAAAGCTCCTTATGCAATTCGATAAAGCATGTCGCGCAAACCTGTGCAGCCGTTTTGATGCGTCGAGCTTCAGCTCTTGCGAAAGCCGAACCTTCGAGCCGGCCACCCTAACCGATCGACTGCATGTAGCGCATGCCGGTCACCGGACGCGGGGTGAAATCCAGCTGTTCGTAGAAGCGGTGCGCCAGCACGTTTCCGGTGGCGGCGCTGACGGAGAGGTAGCCGCAGCCGGCATTGCGGGCGGTCTCGCGCGCCCGGTCGACGAGCAATTGGCCGGTGCCGTGGCCGCGATGGCCATCACGCACGAAGAGGTGGTGCAGGTCCATGCCGCGCTTGCCCTCCTGCGCCCTGTAGAGCGGCACGAGAATGGCGTAGCCGATCAGCTCTCCGCCGGTCTCGGCGACGAGCGCATTGATCCAGGGCAGGGGCCCGAAGAGGTCGCGTTCCAGCTGCTCCGGCGTTGTGGCAGCCGCATCGCCGTGATGGGCGGCAAGCAGGGCGATCATCTCGCCGAGTTCGGGCAGGTCGCGCGGCTTGGCGGCGCGGATCGTCACCACCGATGGGCGCATCAGTGAAATTTCGCTGTCTTCGATTTCGGTCATGGTCTTCGCGTCCTTTGATAGTCTGCCGTCAGGACGCTGCCGATACAACAAAGCCGCCTGACGGCGGCTTGTTGACAATATGATCTTGTCCGGCCGCCCTTTACAGGTACAGCCAAAAATACGAGCGGCTCTGGTGCGCGTTCTTGATCATGGATCATAGATCGTCGGAAACGCGGGCTTTGTCAATGGCGGATCGGAGCCCATCACCGGCATTGAGCCCCGGCTTCACTCTTGATAGTATACCCCCCTATGTTATATGAGAGCCCATCATGTCCCACACCACCCTGCAGAAAAAGAAGCTCGTCGCCCGCATCAGCCGGCTGAAGGGGCAGATGGAGGCGGTCGAGCGCGCGCTCGAGGCCGAGCGCCCCTGTGGCGAGATTCTGCAACTGCTCGCCTCGATCCGCGGCGCCCTGACCGGGCTGACCGGCGAGGTGCTGGACGATCACCTGCGCGAGCATGTGCTGAATGCCGCCGACGATGCGGCCAGGGCAGAGGCGGTCGAGGAAATATCGGAAGTCTTGAGAACCTATATGCGCTAGAGCAATTCCAGGAAAAGTGTGAAGCGGTTTTCCCAGGCAAAGCGCGAAGTGGTTTTGCCGAGAATTGCGTAAAAACAAAGAGTTAAAGCGACGAAGGAGCCTGTCATGAGTGCCGGAATCGACAAAGCTGGAATTGATGCCATGGAACACGATCACGTCTTCCTCGGCACTGATCATGCGCGCAACGAGCGGCGCATCTGGCTGGTGATTGCGCTGACGGCGGTGATGATGGTGGCGGAAATCGCCGCCGGCACCGTCTACGGCTCGATGGCGCTCGTCGCCGATGGCTGGCACATGTCGACCCATGCCAGCGCACTGCTGATTTCCGCACTCGCCTATCTCTTCGCCCGCCGGCAGGCGCGCAATCCGCGTTTCACCTTCGGCACCGGCAAGCTCGGCGATCTCGCCGGCTTCGCCAGCGCCATCGTCCTTGCGCTGATCGCCCTGCTGATGGCCTGGGAGAGCCTGCTGCGCCTTTCCAATCCCGTGCCGATCGGCTTTGCCCAGGCAATCGCCGTGGCGGTGATCGGCCTTGCCGTCAATCTGGTGAGCGCCTGGCTGCTGGCCGGCGGCGGCCATGCGCACCATCACCATGGGCATGGTGATCATGCCCACCACGGCCACCATCATCACGGACATGGCGATCATGCCCATCACCAAAAGACCGGCGACAACAATATCCGCGCCGCCTATCTGCATGTCCTCGCCGATGCCCTGACCTCGGTGCTCGCCATCGCGGCGCTGACGCTCGGCAGCCTCTATGGCTGGCGCTGGCTCGATCCCCTGATGGGCATCGTCGGCGGGCTGGTCATTGCCAATTGGTCCTGGAGCCTGATGAAATCCTCGGGCGGCGTCCTTCTCGACGTCGTCCCCGAAGGCGAGACGCTGCCGGCTGAAATCCGCGGCGCCATCGAGACGGAGGACGACCGGATCACCGATCTGCATGTCTGGCAGGTCGGCCCCGGCCATCATGCCGCGATCGTCGCCGTCCTCACCTCACAGCCGCGCGATCCGGCGTTCTACAAGGGCAGGCTCTCGGCGCTGGAGGAATTGTCGCATGTGACGGTCGAGGTCACGCGCGCCGCATGATCGGCGCGGGCGGAGACGCTCGGCGGACGACAAGATCGCTCGACGGACGATTGACATCGCTCGGCGGACGACAAAGGTCGCCGCGGGGACGAGATGCCGCCGCAATCGCTGCTTAGCTCTGTCCTCCTGATTCGCCGGAGGATTTTATGGATCTCAGTCTGACCCGCCGCATGCTGATAGGCTCGGCATTGTGCCTGCCCGTGCTGACGCTTCCCGCCAATGCCGAGGAGGGGGCCAAGGAGAGTGCCGGCGAGGGCGACGACAATATCGAACACCGCCTTGCCGCATTGGAAAAACGCACCGGCGGCCGCCTCGGCGTCTCGGTGCTCGACACCGATACGAGCATCTCCTTCGGCTATCGCGGCAGCGAGGCCTTTCCGATGTGCAGCACCTTCAAGGCGCTGGCCGCTGCTTTCGTGCTTGCCCGGGCCGACAAGGGCGAGGAGAACCTCGATCGGCGGGTGAGCTACGGCAAGGATAAGCTCGTCGATTATTCGCCGATCAGCGAAAAACATGCCGGAACCGATGGCATGACTGTCGCCGAACTCTGCGAGGCGGCGGTGACCGTCAGCGACAACACCGCCGGCAATCTGCTGCTCGAAAGTTTTGGCGGGCCCGCGGGCCTGACCGACTGGCTGCGCTCGATCGGCGACGGCACGACCCGTCTCGACCGTACCGAACCGACGCTGAACGAGGGCCGGAAGGGCGATCCGCGCGACACGACGACCCCGGATGCGATGCTCGACACGCTCGGCAATCTGACGCTCGGCTCGGTCCTCACTGAAGCCTCCTGCGACAGGCTGATCGCCTGGCTGGTGGCAAGCACGACCGGCAAGGAACGGCTGCGGGCCGGCCTGCCGGCGGATTGGAAGGTCGGCGACAAGACCGGCACCGGGCCGAATGGCTCTCTCGGCGATATCGCAGTGATCTGGCCACCGGATCGCGGTCCGATCGTCGCAGCAGTTTATATCAGCGAGGCGACCGTGCCGGCGAAGGAGCTCAACCCGGTCTTTGCCGAAGTCGGCCGCATGATCGTCGAGATGGTGTGAATCACGAAGATGCGGCGGAGAGGGTTCCCGCCGCATGTTGGATTAGATCTGCCTGTGGCTCAGGCGGCGGTGATATCGTCTGTCGTCTCGGTGCCGTCATCCTCGATGCCGGCCATCTCGCGCTTGATCTGGTCGTCGATTTCCTTCTCGATTGCGGCGCGCTGGTCGGCCGGCATGGCGGCCAGATCGGCCTCGGTCAGATCGTGCTGATCGAGATAGCGGGCGCGGATATATTCCGCCGGCGTCATGTTGCCCCATTTGGAGAATTCGTCGACCAGGGCGTCATGCGCAGCACTGGCCGCCGCTTCTTCGTCGGAAGGCGGGTTGATATAAGGGCCTTCGCTGCTTTGAAGAGCCCAGATCGTATTGGCGATCGAAGGCGGCGTACTGCTGGGTTCGAGACCGGGCGCGGCATTGGAAGCCGTTTTGGTGAAATCCGCCGTCTGCTGATTCCTGGATTTGGCCGACTGATCGAAAAGGCCACTGATGCCGTAATAGTTGCGAATATTGCTAGAGATTTCCATAAAAACTCTCCCCGAAAACAGGGGAGAGAATGAAGCGGTAAACCTGCGCAGAGCTTGCGGGAAGCTTCGCGTCACGGCAACGTATAGGCGATCACATAATCGCCGGGCTTGGTGCCGACCGAGCCGTGGCCGCCGGCGACCATGACGACATATTGCTTGTTATCATCGGCTGTATAGGTCATCGGCGTCGCTTGGCCGCCGGCGGGAAGCCGCGCCTGCCAGAGCTCCCGGCCATTTGTCACGTCATAGGCGCGCAGGTAATTGTCGACCGCGGCCCCCAGGAAGGCGACGCCGCCCTTTGTCAGCATCGGCCCGCCGATGCCGGGCACGCCCACCTTGAAGGGCAGGGGCAATGGCGTCATGTCGCGGACGGTGCCGTTCTTGTGCATATAGGCGATCTTGCCGGTGCGCAGGTCGACGCCGGCGACATAACCCCATGGCGGCGCCTGGCAGGGGATTTGGAGCAGCCCGAGGAAGGGACCCATGAAGACGCCATAGGGCGCGCCGTCATTGCGGTTCAGCCCCTGTTCGCTGCCCTTCTCGTCCTGGCCTCTCGGCGGAATATCGGCCGCCGGCACCAGGCGCGAGGTGAAGGCGAGATAGGTCGGCATGCCGAACATGATCTGCCGCTCCGGATCCACCGCCACCGAGCCCCAGTTGAAGGTGCCGAAATTGCCGGGATAGACGATCGTCCCTTTAAGCGAAGGCGGGGTATAGCGGCCCTCATAGTGGTAGCGGTGGAAGTCGATGCGGCAGGCCATCTGATCGAACAGCGACACGCCCCACATGTCCTTTTCCTGGAGAGGCTCGGGCGAGAAGGTGAGGTCCGAGATCGGCTGTGTCGGCGAGGTATGATCGCCCGAGACCGCGCCGCCTGGCGCTGGTATTTCCTTGAGCGGGATGATCGGCTCGCCGCTGCGCCGGTCGAGCACATAGATATCGCCCTGCTTGGTCGGACCGACCAAGGCCGGAACAACGGTGCCGTCCTGCTTCGTCAGATCGATCAGCGCCGGTTGGGCCGGCACGTCCATGTCCCAGAGATCGTGATGCACCGTCTGGCGTACCCAGCGCAACTGGCCGGTGGCGATATCGAGCGCGACGATTGAAGACGAGAATTTCTCGACATTGTCGCTGCGGTTAATGCCGAGCTGGTCGGGCACCTGGTTGCCGAGCGGGATATAGACCATGCCGAGCGCCTCGTCGACGCTGAAGACCGACCAGCTGTTCGGCGAGTTGGTCGTATAGGTCTGGCCCTCGGTGATCGGCGTCGTCACGTCGGGATTGCCGGAATCCCAGTTCCAAACCAGCGCACCGGTATTGATGTCGAAGGCGCGGATGACGCCGGATTGTTCCTCAGTCGAATAATTGTCGTTCACCGCCCCGCCGACGATGATCTTGCCCGCCACCGCGACCGGCGGCGAAGTGGAATAATAATAGCCGGCCGGGTTGAACCGCATGCCGGTTTCCAAATGCAGCACGCCCTGGTCGGCAAAGCTGGTGCAGACTTTCCCGTCCGCGGCATCGAGCGCAATCAGCCGGGCGTCGGAGGTTGGCAGGTAGACGCGCTCGGCGCAGGGTTGGCCGGCGGCAACGGCAGGATCGGCATAATAGGTGACGCCCCGGCAGGTCTGATGCTGCCGGTCGGGGTTCATGCCGGAGTTGGCGTCGTATTTCCATTTCTCCTTGCCGGTCTTGGCGTCGAGCGCGACCGCCCAGTTATGCGGCGTGCAGAGATAGAGCGTGTCCTTCACCTTGAGCGGCGTCACCTGATAGGTCGTCTCGCCGACATCGTCCGGCCGCTTGACGTCACCGGTCTGGTATCGCCACGCTTCCTTGAGGGTGGAGACGTTTTCGGCGGTGATCTGGTCAAGTGGCGAATATCGCTGGCCGAAGGGCGTGCGGCCGTATTGATGCCATTCGCCATCCGGTACGCTGCCGCCGAAGGCGGGATTGGCGGCGACCGTATCCTTAGGCAGTTCGCCGGCGAGATCATGCGGGTCAGTCGTCATCGAATAAAGGGCGACGAGGATGGCAAGAATGACAGGCACGGCGAGCGGCCAGGGGTTTGCGGCGTAGGTGATGCCCGTCGGACTGCGCAGGCCGAGCGGCCGGCGGATCCATGGCGTCAGCAGCCAGAGCCCGAGCAGGATGATCATGCCGCCGCGCGGGCCGAGCTGCCACCAGTCGAAGCCGACCTCCCAGATCGCCCAGGCGAGTGCTGCGACGACGAGCACCGCATAGACCCAGAGCGCCACCGCCTTGCGCATCAGCAGCAGCCCGGCGGTAATCAGGAACATCAGCCCGGCGAACAGATAGAAGACGCTGCCGCCGAGCGTGACGAGCCAGAGCCCGCCACCGCCGAGTGTGAGCCCGATGATGATGAAGAATATGGAGGTGACGATGATCGCCATAAGGCTGTCTCCCGCTGAGGTTAGCCGGGCTGAAGGATCGGCGGAAAAGTCCCGCCGATCAGGCAGATAGCGCGAAGGAGATGCCTTTCAACGGCCACAATTGCCGCAGGGTGCGGATGCACCGAACCGGGCGTCGGGCAGGTTGGAAGCGGATCGCAGTGGCACAAGTGCTCCACCGAAACGGGCAAGATCGCCTGTCACGTTCCGCAGAAGGTCGCAAGCACCCGTTCGTCGGGCTTCGGCGGTTCCCTATAGGCGACAAAGCCCGGCTGGTCCTCATAGGGTTTCGAAAGCACGCTCAGCAGCGCTTCGAACAGCGAGAAATCGCCATTCTCCACCGCGGCCTCGATCGCCTGTTCGACGCGGTGATTGCGCGGAATGAAGGCCGGATTGACGTTGCGCATGGCAATGGCGCGCTCACTGGCCGTCTGTGGATCGCGTGACAGCCGCTCGCGCCACTGCGTGAGCCATGCGCCGCAGGCTTCCGGCTCGCGGAAGCTCGCCGCAAATTCAGGCCCTGCGGCGTCATCGCCGGCAAGATCCGACAGCTGCCGGAAGGCCAGGGTGAAATCGGCGCCCTGCGCCTGCATCAGCGACAGCAGCGCCTGCACCAGGTCGAGATCGCCGTCCTCTTCGCCGGCAACGCCGATCTTTTCGCGCATGCCGGCCAGCCAATGCGCCTGGAACCGTTCGCCGTAACTCTTGATCACCACATTCGCCTTGTCGACGGCGCTGTCGGGCTCGGCGTCGATCAGCGGCAGCAGCGTTTCGCCGAGCCTTGCGAGGTTCCATTGGCCGATGCCGGGCTGGTTGGCATAGGCGTAACGGCCATGCTGATCGATCGATGAAAAGACGGTTGCCGGATCATAGGCATCCATGAAGGCGCAGGGGCCGAAATCGATCGTCTCGCCGGAGACGGTCATATTATCCGTGTTCATCACGCCATGAATGAAACCGACATGAAGCCAGCGGGCAATCAGCGCTGCCTGGCGCTCGCAGACCGCATCGAAAAACGCGAGATAGGGGTTCTCGACCTCTTTCAATGCCGGATAGTGCCGGTCGATCACATAATCGGCCAGAGCCCGCACGCCGTCGGTGTCGCCCCGGGCTGCGAAATACTGGAACGTGCCCAC
The DNA here is from genome assembly GCF_025941625.1 of Rhizobium acaciae. NCBI lineage: Bacteria > Pseudomonadati > Pseudomonadota > Alphaproteobacteria > Hyphomicrobiales > Rhizobiaceae > Rhizobium > Rhizobium acaciae. The sequence goes on along the minus strand of NZ_JAPCZO010000012.1, from coordinate 107,414 downwards.
CCTGACATGACTTGCCGCGACGCGGGTGAAGACCGCGCCCGGCAGCACCTCTTCGCGATAGACCGGCTCGCCTGTCGTCACCGCCGCCAGCGCCCGTGTGGCCGGAATGCCGAGCGCAAACATCGCCTCGCTGATGATGTATTCGCGTAAGACCGGTCCGACTGCCGCCCGCCCGTCGCCACGACGCGAAAACGGTGTCGGCCCGGCGCCCTTCAGCTGGATGTCGTAGCGCTTGCCGCTGCGGTCGACGACCTCGCCGAGCAGGATTGCCCGCCCGTCGCCGAGCTGCGGCGAGAAGCCGCCGAACTGATGTCCCGCATAGGCCATCGCCAGCGGTTCAGCTCCTTCTGGAACGAGATTGCCGGAAAAGATCGCAGCGCCATCGCGGCGCAAGGCCGCGACGTCGAGCCCGAGTTCGGCGGCGAGCGCCTCGTTGAGCTTGATCAGCCAAGGCTCCGCCACCGCAGTCGGCGCTTGCGCCGCAAAGAAGTGCGGCGGCAAGCCGACATAGCTGTTGTCGAACGGAAAGGCCGCACCGGGCCGGTTTTTCTGCAGGGCGGAGGTCATGGTTCATAGGTAGGGCTAGGATGCATGCCGCGCAAGCCGGGCGATGAAGACCTTCACGAAGATCAGACCCATGCAAGGAATCGTGATCTGCCTTTACCTCTCGTCAAAGCAGCTTTGCCATAAACGACATAGCGCCGCCATGATCGCGGGCGTATAGCAAATCGTCTCCCCTTGGCTTTGCGCCATGTCATCCCCCGCGGCCTTGCTGCCTTGTGTGCTCCGCCGCGCCACCGCGAGTGATCCCGGACGATGTCGGATCAGATTTACCAGGCGCCGATGGTTCGGCGCGCCGCGCCCAATTTCCGGGTGATCGCGATGATTGTCGCGAGTGCGATGCTGATGGAAAACATCGACGCGACCGTGCTTGCGACCGCGCTGCCCACCATGGCGCGCGATTTCGGCGTCGGCGCCCCGGCCATGTCGATCGCCCTGACCTCCTATCTCCTGAGCCTTGCGATCTTCATTCCGGCAAGCGGCAGGATGGCCGACAGTTTCGGCTCCCGCACCGTTTTCCGCTCTGCAATCGCCGTCTTCGTCGTCGGCTCCATCCTCTGCGCGCTGGCGCCGACGCTGTCCTTCCTGGTTCTGGCGCGGCTGCTGCAGGGCATCGGCGGCGCGATGATGATGCCGGTCGGGCGCCTGGTGCTGATGCGCAGCGTTGACCGCAAGGACATGGTCAGTGCCATGTCCTGGCTGCTCGTGCCGGCGCTGATCGGCCCGATCGTCGGCCCGCCGCTCGGCGGCTTCATCGTCACCTATCTCGACTGGCGCTGGATCTTTTATATCAATGTGCCGATCGGCATCATCGGCATGATCTTCGTCTCGATCTACATCGACGAGGTAAAGGGCAAGGCAAGCGGTCCCTTCGATACGATCGGCTTCATCCTCTCGGGCATCTCGCTCGGCTCGCTGCTCTTCGGCTTCGAAATGTCGAGCCATGAGGGCGAGGGCGCGTTTTCGATTTTCCTGATCGCCATCGGCCTGCTCTTCGGCATCGCCTATCTCAGACATGCCCGCAAGCACCCGTCGCCGATCATGGACTTTTCGCTGATGAAGGTGCCGAGCTTCGGCACGTCGGTCATTGCCGGTTCGCTGACCCGCATCACGCAAGGGGCGCAGCCCTTTCTGCTGCCGCTGCTCTTCCAGATCGGCTTCGGCCTGTCTGCGGCTGCGGCCGGCCAGATCATCATCGCCACCGCTCTTGGCGCTCTCGCCATGAAGCCGATGGCGAAGTTTGTCTTCCGCCGGCTGGGCTTCCGGCGAAGCCTCATCCTCAACGGCATCCTCGGTACGATCGGCTATGGCCTCTGTGCCGCCTTCCGGCCGGACTGGCCGATGCCGCTGGTCTTTATCGTCCTGGTGCTCAGCGCCTTCTTCCTGTCGTTCCAGTTCACGGCCTATAACACCATTGCCTATGACGAGATCAGCAAGGAGCGGATGAGCTCGGCCACCAGCTTCTACACCACCTTCCAGCAGCTGATGCTGTCGCTCGGCATCTGCATCGGGGCGCTCGCGCTGCACGGCTCCATGGCCTTGTCAGGCACTGAGACGCCGGCCCTTGGCGATTTCTCGGCGGCCTTCATCGTCGTTACCATCATCTCGATCACCGCCACCTTCTGGAACCTGCGCTTCTCGCCGACCGCCGGCGAGGAGATCACCGGCTATAAGGCCAAACAGAGGAAAGGCGCCGTCGCCAAAGGCTGACGCCGCCTTTCCTTTCGTCAGAAGCCGACCGGCTCCCGCGGCTGCCTGCGTCGCAAGGGCCGGCCCTCGCGCCGGTCCGCCTCGAGCCCGTAGGTCATCGGGCCGGGCAAGCCCCCGAAGGCGAGATCACTATCCCGCAGCGCCACCTCCACGGCCGCCTCGGGCTCGCCGCGCCTCTGCCGTCCCGTGATCACAAGCCACAGGTCGTGCCAGCGGCGCTGACGCATCATCGTGCCCCCAATCGTCATTCTCTCCTCCCTCACAGGTCGTCACGCCGCTTGCGGCAGGCATGCCTCGCAGATCGCTGCGACATGGCGGTGGTCGGTGCCGCAGCAGCCGCCAAGCACGCTGAGCGCAGGCATGCGGTCGATGAGCTTGCGGTAGCGGCGGCCGAGATCTTCCGGATCGCCCGCATCCAGCGTCTCGCTATTGTCGAGCTGCTCATGGCTCATGGTCGAGGCATTGGCGCGGATGCCGGAAATGCGCTTCACCCAGGCGCTTCCGTGATCGAGCGCTGTTTCGAAATGCGTCGGGTGGGCGCAGTTGATCATGTAATAGGCCGGTGCCCCGCCGGTCGCCGCATCGGTCGTCTCGATCGCGTCCTGAAGGCTGCGGCCCGTCACCAGCCGGCCATCCGTCTCCAGCGTGAAGGAGATGGCCGAGGGCATGCCGAGCGCCTGTGCCGCCCGCGCCACGCCGATCGCCTCGTCGATATTGGTGAGCGTGAAGGCGCTGACCATATCCGCCTCCGTGCCGGCAAAAGCCCCGATCTGGAAGGCGTGGTAGTCTTCCGCTTCGGCCGCATCCATGACGCCTGCCTTGTAGCCGTCGCCGCGCGGGCCGATGGCGCCGCTGATGACGATCGGCTGCTCCGGCCGCTCATAGGCGCTGCGCAAGCCGATGAGCAGGTCGACGGCTTCCTCGTTGACCGCCTTCAGGGCTTCGCTCGTATAGCCGAGCTTCTGCCCCCAGTCCGGATTGGCCCGCCATGTGGCGGTGTCGAGCACGAAGCCCGTGCCGTGCCGCCGTGCGACATCGAGATAACGGCGATAGTAATTCCGCATGCGCTGCCGCCCGTCTTCGGAAGCCAGCAATATGAAGGCGGCGAAATGCGGAAGCTCGATCCCTTCCTGGAAGATCATCGTCGTTTCCATGCCGCCGTCGGTAATGAAGGTGCCGCCTTTGATCTGCGGCAAACCGTTTCTGTACTTAGCCATTGTTGAAGCCTCTCCCTCGCGACACCCGATTGGCTGCCGTCGATGAATGATGTTCTGGCGCTTAATCGGCTGTCAAACTAGGCGACTTCAGGTATACTCCAGGCGGTTTTGGCTTTTGTCGATTGATATCAATCGCTTGCTTCAACCGATCCTGCCCGGGGCGGAGGCAGGTCTGATCGTGCAACACTGAAAACTGTACCGGCGGTACAGGAGGGGACATGCGAAAGGGCGAGGAAACGCGGACCCGCATCCTCGATGTGGCCGAAGCGGCCGTCTTGCAGAAGGGCTTCGGGGGCACCTCCATCGAGGAGCTGATCGCCGAGACCGGCATCACCAAGAGCGGCTTCTTCTATCATTTCAGGGACAAGAACGAGCTCGCCAAGGCGCTGCTCAACCGCTACATCGAAAATGACGAGCGCATCTACGATGAGATCTTCAGCCGCGCGCGCGAGCTGACCGGCGATCCGCTGCAATCCTTCCTGCTCGGCCTGAAATTGCTTTCCGAATTGCTCTCCGACCTGCCGAACGGCCATCCCGGCTGCCTCGTCGCAACCGTCTGCTATTACGAGCGGCTGTTCGACCGGGAGATACAGGAGACCAACCGGAATGCGGTGCTTGCCTGGCGCCGCCGTTTCGGCCGCATGCTGCGCGAGATCATGGAGGTCTATCCGCCGCGCGAACCCGTCGACGTCGACCAACTCGCCGACATGGTGTCCTCCGTCCTGGAAGGCGGCATTGTTCTGTCGAAGACGCTGAAGGAGCCGAACACGCTGGCCGAACAGGTGCTGATGCTCCGCACCTTCGTGAAGATGCTCTTCCTGCCGGTGGCGGAGATGCCGAGGGCTTAGCCGGCGCTCAGTCCCCGTCCTCCAGCGCCGCCGCCATTTCCGCGAGCTTGCGCACGGTGTTGAGATTGCGCGACGTCCCTGGCTTCAGCGCCTGCAGCTTCAACTTCGAGCGGCCGGAACCATTGGGATAATGCACATAGATTTCCCGGCCGGCGAGCTTCGCCTCCTCGCCGTCGGGCGCCACCATCTTTTCCAGCGAATCGCCGGGCGGCTTTTCGGGCAGGAAATAGACGAGCAGGAAGTTCGGCTTGGCGTCGGGAAAGGGTGCGTCGTCGACGATGCCGTCGAGTTCCTTGCGGCTGCGCACCATCACGCCCGGCCTCTTGCCCAGCTTCTTGCCGATTGCCTCATCGAGCCGCTCCTCCACCGCCTTTTCCGCTTCATCCGCGCGGAAAAGCACGTTGCCGCTCTGGATGTAGGTCTTCACGTCGGAAAAGCCCAGGCCTTCGCAGATTGCTTTCAGGTCGGCCATCGGCAAAGAGCCGGCGCCGCCGACATTGACGGCGCGAAGCAATGCAACAAAGACCGTCATCGGCTCCTCCGAGCTTTACATCTTGCCAGCAACCTTGATCGCAAACGCATATTCAAAGGCGATCTCTTCCAGCCGCTGGAAACGGCCGGAGGCGCCGCCGTGCCCGGCGTCCATGTTGGTCTTGAGCAGGATCGGCGCGTTGCCCGTCGTCTTGTCGCGCAGCTTCGCTACCCATTTGGCCGGCTCCCAATAGGTGACGCGCGGGTCGGTCAGGCCGCCGAGCGCCAGGATGGGCGGGTAGGCTTTTGCGTCGACATTGTCGTAGGGCGAGTAGGAGGCGATCTGCTCGTATTCTTCCTTGCTGTCGATCGGGTTGCCCCATTCCGGCCATTCCGGCGGGGTGAGCGGCAAAGTGTCGTCGAGCATGGTGTTGAGCACGTCGACGAAGGGAACGGCGGCGATGAGGCCGGCGAACTTCTCCGGCGCCATGTTGGCAACCGCACCCATCAGCATGCCGCCGGCCGATCCGCCCTCGGCGATGATCTTCGCGTAAGACGTGAACTTCTGTTGATTCAGATAGTCGGCCGCTGCGACGAAGTCCTTGAAGGTGTTCGTCTTCTTGTCCATCTTGCCGTCTTCGTACCAGGAAAAACCCTTGTCCTTGCCGCCGCGGATATGGGCAATCGCATAGACGAAGCCGCGGTCGGCGAGCGACAGGCAATTGGTGTTGAAGCCGGCCGGAATGGTGATGCCGTAGGCGCCATAGCCGTAGAGCAGGCAGGGCGCGCTGCCGTCGAGTGGGGTATCCTTGCGATAGAGCAGGGTGACCGGCACCTTCTCGCCATCCCATGCCGGGGCAAAGACGCGGCGCGTGATGTAGTCGTCGGGATTGTGGCCGGACGGCACTTCCTGCGTCTTCAACAGCGTGCGCTCGCGCGTCACCATGTTGTAGTCATAGAGCTGCGACGGCGTCGTCATCGAGGAATAGGAGAAGCGGATGATATCCGTGTCGTATTCCGCCGCACCCTGCAGTCCCAGCGAATAGGCTTCCTCGGCAAAGGCGATCGCATGTTCCTCGCCGGTCGCCCGATCGCGGATCATGATCTGCGGCAGCCCGTCCTTGCGTTCCAGCCAAAGAAGATGGCGGGCATAGGCCATGTGGCTGATAACAAGCGTACCGGGCTTGTGGGCGACCACTTCGCGCCAGTTTTCCTTCACCGGATTGTCGACCGGCGCTTCCATGATCTTGAAATCCTTGGCGCCGCCGTCATTGGTGAGGATGTAGAAGACGTCGCCACCCTCGGTCAGCGAATATTCGATGCCTTCCTCGCGCGCCGCCACCAGCTTCGGCTCGGCCGTCAGGTCCTTGGTCGACAGCAGCCGGTATTCGCTGGTCTCGTGGTCGTGAATGTCGATATAGATGAAATCGTCGAGCAGCGAGCCGCCGACGCCCATGAAGAAGCCGGCATCCGCTTCCTCATAGACCAGCCGGTCTTCCGACTGCGGCTGGCCGAGAATATGGTGGAACACCTTCGACGGCCGGTGGTTCTCGTCGAGCGCCGAATAGAAGAAGCTTTTGCCGTCAGGCGCCCAGACGCCGCCGCCGCCGGTATTTTCGATCCGGTCGGCAAGGTCTTGCCCGGTCTGGAGGTCGCGCACCTGCAGCGTGAAGAATTCCGAGCCCTTGTCGTCATAGCCCCAGATGCCGCGGCTATGGTCGCTGGTATGGTCGAGGCCGGCGAGGCGGAAATAGGCTTTGCCAGCCGCCTCCTTGTCGCCGTCGAGCAGCACGGTGCGGATCGTTTCGTCGGCGACATTGCCATCGCGGGCGATGCGGAAATAACGCGGCTGTTCGCCGCCTGTCACATAGAAGGTGCCGTAGGCATAGGCGCCGTCCTTCATCGGCACCGAACTGTCGTCTTCCTTGATGCGGCCGCGCATTTCGGCAAACAGCACCTTCTGCAGGGGCTTGGTGTCCTCCATCGCCGCGTTCATATAGGTGTTTTCGGCTTCGAGATGGCGGCGGATCTCAGGGTCGAGAATCGTCGGATCCTTGAACATCGCCTGCCAGTTGTCGGCGCGCAGCCAGGCATAGTCGTCCGTGCGGGTGATGCCGTGGCGCGTATCGGATATCGGCTTCTTCGGTGCGGCAGGCGGTGTCGGCAGGCTCTTGAAAACGGACAAGGAATGGCTCCGGGTCGGAATGTCGGGTTGGCAAGAGATAGAGGCGCGCCGCCGCCGGATCAAGCGGTAAGGGTGCGGCAAGGGTACAGGTGCCCTTCCACAGACAAGGAGGACGCCCGGCCCACCTTGCCTTGATGTCACCACAATATTTAAGAAAGTCCGCTATCTCAGTGAATTTGCACGTGCCAAGCTCCCGGCAAGCTGTCGGCGGTAGGGTGAAAATTGCAGAACAGTAAGGGATTCTCTCCGCAATGCCGAAACGTCTGATCCTGTTTCTATCCCTCGCAAGCCTTGCAGCTCCCGCCTTTGCCGTCGACCCCGCCATCAAGAAGCAGCTGGAAAAACTCGATCCCTCGACCCGCCTGGAACAGAGCTGCGACACCGAGGCGATGAGCCGCATCAACAAGGACAGCACCGGCTTCAAGCCCGACAAGGTGATCGCCTATACCTTCAAGGACCCGATCCCCGGCGACAATTCGCTGGACGCGCCGGGTGCCGTCTTCCGCAGCAAAGGCGACTGGTACCATCTCTCCTACAATTGCATCACCGGCCCGCAGCATATCAACGTGCGCGAGCTCAATTACGAGATCGGCGAGAAGGTGCCGCGCGAGAAGTGGAACAAGTATTATCTCTATGATTGATGCTGCCCTGTCCGTCCAAGCGGCTGCGGTGACATCCGGCCGCGTGGCGCCGGGGGAGAGCCGCCGCTAGAATCCGCAGCTCGAATCATAGAAACCCATTATATGAACCGCATCCTGCTCGCTTCGGCGTTCCTTCTCGTCAGCATCTCCGCTGCATTCGCAGACGAAATCCCGTCAGTGCTGCCCGCTCCGGCCGTGGTCAGTCCGGCCCCGAAGGCGCCGGCGCCAAAGCTCGTCGAGCCGCATCTGCATATCGCCCGCTCCAATATCGCCGGCCATGCCCGCATTGCGCTGACCTTCGATGCCTGCATGGGGCAGGCGGACGAGCGCATCCTTTCGACCTTGGTGCGTGAACGCATCCCGGCAACGATCTTCGTCACCGCCCGCTGGCTGAAGCGCAATCCCGCAGCACTTGCCGTGTTCCTGCAAAACCCCGACCTCTTCGAACTCGAAAATCATGGCCAGAACCATATTCCGGCCGTCGATGCGCCGACGCTGATCTATGGCATCGCGTCCGCCGGCTCGCCGCAGGCGGTGCGGCAGGAGGTCGAAGGCGGCGCTGCCGCCATGGTCGCGGCCGGCATCCCGGCGCCGCACTGGTTCCGCGGTTCGACCGCCAAATATGATCTTTCCGCCATCGGCGAGATCCGCGCCATGGGCTATCGCATCGCCGGTTATTCGGTGAACGGCGACGGCGGTTCGCTGCTCGGGGCTGTGATCACCGAAAAACGCATCGCCTCGGCCAGGGACGGCGACGTCGTCATCTCCCACATCAACCAGCCGACCCATGCGGCCGGCGAGGGCGTGGCCAAGGCGCTGGTCGATCTCAAGGCCAAGGGCACGGAGTTGGTCCGCCTCGAGGATGTCGAGGACACCGGTGACGACAAGACGACCGAATAGAGCGTCCGAATCTCTTGCTTGTTTACCCCCGGAAAACGAATAATGCTGTTTTTGTTTGTTCGGTTGCGGGAACCCAGGGGAGCGCATGCCTCGTGCGATTTGGAATGTCGAAGGCGAAATTCAAAATGAGCTTCATCCCTCCGAAATTGTTGTCTGGACAGGGCAGCCAAGTGCTTGGGAAACTTTCATTTTTAGGCGCCCTGATTTTATTTTCGGCGTGATTTGGGTGATCTTCAGTTGCGAGTTATTATCGAGGATTGCTAACGGACCTGCTATCGAAAAGCCGGACGGAATTTGGGGCATCATTTTGCTGGGAGCCTTCCCGCTCGTCGGTGTCGCATTCGTTGCAAGCGTGTTTTTCGATATGATCGCCACGCGTCGAACTGCTTACGCCGCCACCGATCGCAGGCTTCTCATCGTTCGAAATCTGATCAGGCGACGAGCGACGACGATAGCGCCGACAGCCATCAACGTTTTGGAGGTCAAAGAAAAATGGGACTACTCGGGAACCCTGACTTTTCGCCGGGAGGAAGAGGGGGATAGTGTCAAAAAATTTGCCTTCATCGGCATCCCGAATGTTCGTGAAGTGGCCAAGCACGTTAAAGAGTTGCGAATGAGTGCAAAAGAGCAGGCCAGCTAGACGTCTGAAGTTTCAGTGGCTTTGGCTTGCCATCTCGCGTCGATAGATTCCTGAGTGACGCGCCAAACCCGGCCCATCCCTGTCGAGCGCGAAATCCTCGAACCAATCCCGTTGCATGCCGGCGAGCATGGCGCCGATCATCTGCGCGGCGAGGTAGGAAAAGGTAATGCCGTTGCCGCCGTAGCCATAGGCTGCGAACACATGCGGCGTCTCCGGCACCGGGCCGATCAGCGGCAGACCGTCGACCGTTTCGCCGAAAGTGCCGCACCAGGCGTGTTCCACCCGCGTATCCGCTTTCGGCCACAGCCGCTTCATTTTCTGCTGGATTGCCATGGTCTTGGCCGGCAGCTTCCGATCTCGCAGCTCCGCGTCCGTGGTATCGTCATCCTCACCGCCGGCGACGAGGCGATTGTCCGCCGTCGTGCGCATGTAGAGATAGGGGTGGCTGTCCTCCCAGATCAGCGCCCTGTCGCGCCAGAAATTTGCCGGATCCTGCGGCACGGTGGCGAGCGCCCAGCTCGAACTCGAGCGGTGCAGCTTCGGCATGTCGAGACCCGGCATCGAATAGCCGGTCGCCAGCACGACACGCCGCGCCTCGATGACGTGGCCTCCATCGGTCTCTGCCGTGACGTGATCGCCTTCGCTGTGAAGCGCGGTCACGGAAGCGTTGACCAATCGAGCGTCGCGCCGCACCGCCATCTCGATCAGGGCCCAGGTCAGAAGCAGCGGATCGCACTCCGCCGAACCCGGCGAATAGATGGCGCCATCCCGGTCGAGCTCGAATTGTGTGAAGAGATCGGGATGTTCGAGATAGACGCCGGGCAGGCCGGCCCGGCGGCGAAGCTGGCGCTCCTCCAGGAGGTCGCGCGCGCCTTCGCGGCCGTCGGCCAGATAGAGCGTATTGCGCGACCGGAAGCCGCAGGCGATCTCGTTTGCGGCGATCAGCTTGGAAAGGCCGGCGACTGCGGCACCACTGCGGCGGTAGATGCCGGCCGCACGCTCGAAACCATAATAATCCTCGAGTTCGGTCAGCGTGCTGTCGATTTCCCATTGCAGCATCGCCGTGCTCGCCGCGGTGCTGCCGAAACCGGGCTCCTCCCGGTCGATGATCGCCACCGAAAAACCGCGTGCCGTCAAATGTTCGGCAACCAAGGCACCGGTGATGCCGCCGCCGATCACGGCGACGTCGGTGGAAAAGCTCTGCTCGGTCGGCCGCCATTCCGGTCGTATGCCGCTCTTCCCCCAGAGAGAACGGCCGCTCACCATCTGGTCGTGATCGGATTCGGCAAGATCGAGATCAGATGCCACTGACGTCCCCCCGGTTGATCATTTCGGCAACTGCGGCTGCGGCTTTTCCTCGATCAGCAGTTCGTCGATGACAGTCATGACGATCAGCGAGAGCGGCAGCGCCAGCATGGCGCCGACGGCGCCCCACATCCATGTCCAGAACAGGATGGCGAGGAAAACGACGAAGGGATTGATTTCCAGCCGCCGTCCCATCACTGCGGGGAAGATCAAGTTCTCCATGAGCAGATGCACGGTGAAGAAGGCTGCGGCCGGCATCAGGCCGATAAGGAGGCCATCATGGGTCAGGATGCCGGCGACCGCGACGGCAAGCGTCATCAACGTGATGCCGAGATAGGGGATGAAGCTCGACACGAACGCGAAGAAGCCCCAGAGCACCGGGGCCGACAGCCCGCCGGCATAGGCGATGACGGTCATGACGACGCCGAGCCCGACATAGATCAGCGAGGCCGTGGCGAAATAAAAGCCGAGAACCTGCTCGACGGCATTGATGACACGAATTGCCGCCAGACGCTGCGTGCGGGTTCGGAAGGTCATGATGATCGTCTTGCGCAGGTTGACCCGACCGGCGAGGAAGAACAGCAGCGCCGCAAAGAAGATCAATCCCTGCACCAGCGCCGGCGTCAGGCTGGTGGTCACCACATGCAGCACGTTGCCGGTGTTCTCGAGCAGCGCACCGATTGACATCGACCCGCTTTCGAATGTCGCCGGCGTGATGTGCAGCCATTTGATGCGCTCCAGATAGGGCATGACGCGGTTTATGGTTCGCTCGGCGAAGGCCGGGCCCTCATTGGCAAGCGTCATCAGCGGGTCGGCGAGCGAGTTGATCAACAGGAAGATCACCAGCGCCACGCTGCTTGACAGGATGAAGGCATTGGCAAGCCGCGGCACCCCCATCCTGCTGAGCTTTTCCGCCGCCATGCCGAGGATCATGCCGACGACGACGGCAAGCGTGATCGGGATGAGGATCAGCGACATGAAATAGACTGCGGCAAGGAAGAGAATGCCGAAGATGCCGATGATCGCCCAGGCCATGCTGACGTCGAGCCCGTCCTTTTCCAGACGGTGCAGCGGCGGCGGCGGCAGTTCTTCCGCAGCCTCCTTCAGCGACTGTGCCCAGGCGCTGGTTTGGCGTTCGCCGATGGCGATCTTCTTTGCTTGTTTGCGGATGCCATTGGCGATGCCCATGCGGTGAGGTCCCCGAAGCCCCATTGCTTCCTCACGGAAACGCGCCGATGCGGTTCCGGTTCCTCAAGGGTGTGACAATGTGGCGCGGTGCACGTGAAGGCGCACGGCATTGGCGCCCATTGCCGTCCGGCGTGCAACCGAACCAGGCCGACTTCCGCCCTTATTCCTTCAACCGATAGGGCTGATCCGTTGTTGCAGGAGTTACGCCGAAAGCGTCAGGCCAATACCCCAGGGATCCCTGAGGAACACGCCGCCGTCGCGCTTCTCGCTCTTGATCTCCAGTGCGTCGAGCTTGGAGACCGCCGCATCCAGCGTCGCCTTGTCGTTGAAACGGACCTTGTAGTCCGAAAGCCCGGTCATGTTGCCGGCGCGTGCCGTGGCGCCTCGGCTGTTCCAGATATTGGCGCCGAGATGGTGGTGGTAGCCGCCGCTCGCAAAGAAGCTCGCGCCCGGATAGCGCGCCATCAGCTTGAGGCCGAGGACGTCGCGGTAGAAGGCGTCGGCCTGCGGGATGTCGCCGACCTGCAGATGCAGGTGGCCGATCGCCGTTCCCACAGCCATGCCGTCCCAGCGCTCATCAGGCGCGCTGTTGTAGAGCGCCTGCAGGTCGAGACGCAGCGTCGCCATCTCCACCATGCCGTCCTCATGGAATTTCCATTGTTCGTACGGCCGGTCGGCATAGATCTCGATGCCGTTGCCTTCGGGGTCGGAAAGATAGATCGCTTCGCTGACGAGATGATCCGAGGCGCCGTCGAGCGCGACGTTGTTCTGTGCCGCATGGCGCAGCCAGCGTGCGAGCTCCGTCCGGTCCGGCATCAGGAAGGCGGTGTGGAAAAGGCCGGCGGCATTGCGCGGCGCGATGGTCGCATCTTTTGCGGTCGTCAGCGTCAGCAAAGGCAGGTCGCCGACACCCAGCACTTCGCCGCTCGTCGTCTTCTCGATTACCTTCAGGCCGAGCATCGATTGGTAGAAGCCGGAAACCGGACCGAGGTCGGTCACGACCAGATGCGACTGGTCGATATAGGCGGGCCGCGTCAGCGCATAGGAAGTTTCGGTCGTCATGGCTTGTTCTCCTGCCTCTGAATTGGCCCGTAGGATAGAAGGCGTACCGGCGGTGGCGGCAAACATGCCGCCCGTGGCAAGCCCGAGGAAGTTTCGCCGGTTCATTCGCCTCTGATCTCCCCTCGGTTGCCGTACTTGAGCCCTATATGGCGCATTCCGATTGTTTACAGAAGACCCGTTTTTGAGGATGAAGCGTTGAGCAGATGTTGACGATGACTTGCGCCCACTTGATTGCGATCAATGCGTTCATATCTTCTTTAGAGGAAGCTTATGCATCGCAGTCATGGAGGGAAGCCATGTACAGGAAGATCATCGTAGCGATCGCCCTCGGCGGCATCGAAAAGGGAGAAAAGATCCTCCGCAAGGCCGCGTCCTTGCTCGATGACGGCGGTGAGATCATCGCGCTCAACGTCATCGAAGATGTACCGAGTTATGTCGCGATCGAGTTGCCGGCCAATATGGTCGAGGACGTCATGAAGGACAGCCGCGAGCAGCTGCAAGCACTGCTCGCGGCAGCCGGTGTTGCGGCAACTATCGAGATCGGCAACGGCCCGCCTGCCAAAGCGATCATCTCCGCCGCCGAAAGCCACCGCGCCGACCTGATTATCGTCGCCTCGCACGTTCCCGACTTTTCCAACTACTTCATCGGCGCCACCGCCGATAGGGTCGTGCGCCATGCCAAATGCTCGGTGCTGGTTGACCGTCAGAAGGTTTGACTTTTCACCCTGCTGCCTGTCACGAAGATTTACTGCCCGTGCGCTTTGCCGCAGTTGCGCGCCCGTCCGTTCGATGCGACGATTGCAATCGGGTATGAAACGGATTGGCGTGCATGGGCGAGTTCAACGGCATTCGCTGGGCTTATGATAGATACGAATTGATCGCCGACGGTATCGTCCATGGCGTCGGTCTCGTGCTGGCGCTGATCGGGGCCACCGTGCTGATCTTCTACGCCACGGTCTGGAGTTCCTATGGCGCGCTCGCCGCCGCCTGGATCTATGGCGTCGGGCTGGTGCTGACGCTTGCCATTTCCTTTTCCTACAACGCCTGGCCGGTCTCGCGCACGAAGTGGTATCTGCGCCGCTTCGATCATTCGGCGATCTTCCTCTTGATCGCTGCCACCTATACGCCCTTCCTCGAACGTGGCGCCGACGATCCGCTGCTCTTGTTCATGCTGGTCGCGATCTGGCTGTTTGCCGCCGTCGGCATTGTCCTGAAATGCGCCTTCCCCGGGCGTTTCGACCGTCTTGCCATCCTGCTTTATCTCGCCATGGGCTGGAGCGGCGTGCTCGTGGCCGAGCCCGTCGCCTCGCGCATTCCCGCCGCCTCGATGCTGCTGATCGTCATCGGCGGCATCATCTATTCGCTCGGCGTCATCTTCCATGTCTGGGAGAAGCTGCGCTTCCAGAACGCCATCTGGCACGGCTTCGTCGTCACCGCCGCGGCCGTGCATTATTCGGCCGTCTTCACCTGTTTCAGCCTGTCGGCGACGGGCCTCTGAACGACTGATGTGCCCGAAGCCGTTCCTAGTGCGCATGCGCCGTTTACATCTTTGCAGGCGGGGCGTATGCCCGCCTTCGCAACAATATGAACCCGAGCACCATGACAGACGCTGTCCTCCTCCGCGACGCCACCGAAGCTGATCTTTCCGCCATTCGCGATATCTATAATCACGCCGTCGAGCACACGACGGCGATCTGGAACGATACGCTGGTCGATCTTGAAAACCGGCTGGAATGGTTCAGGGCACGCAAGGCGCGCGGCTTTCCCGTCATCGCCGCCGAAATATCGGGCAAGGTCGCAGGCTATGCCTCCTATGGCGACTGGCGGCCTTTCGACGGCTACCGCCACACGGTCGAGCATTCCGTCTATGTCGACAAGGATTGCCGGGGTGCAGGCATCGGCGAGCGCCTGATGCGGGAACTGATCGCGCGTGCTGCGGCCGGCAATATCCATGTGATGATTGCCGGCATCGAGGCGGAGAACACCGCCTCGATCAGGCTGCACGAAAAGCTCGGCTTCCGCATCGCCGGCAGATTCTCCGAGGTCGGCACCAAGTTCGGCCGCTGGCTGGACCTCACCTGCATGGAGCTTCGCCTGCCAGGCACGGCGGATTGATCCACCTGCCCGGCACGTTGTATGCCACCTGCATGGAAAAGCCGGACAGCAATCCATTGTGAACGGCGCGCGCCATCTTTTTATTGTAGTGTGAGCTGTGTAAGAAAATGGAAGGCTGCTTCGCGAAAGGCGGCCTGAAAGCGTCACATAAGCGTCATGGGGGTGAACTGTTCAATGGCAATGCACGGATCGTCGCTCGGTCTCCTTGCCCTCGTCCTTCTGGCATTTCCGCCGGTTGTCACCCGGGCCGCCGATTGCGGCAGCATGGCCTCGCCGAAGCTCGACTGGCAGGATTGCACCAAGAAGAACCTGATGTTGCAGGGCAGTGATCTCGAAGGTGCCAATCTCGTCGGCACCGATTTCTCGCTGACCGATCTCGCTGGCGCCAATTTCAAATCCGCCAATCTCGAGAAGGCGACGCTGGTGCGCGCCTCGCTCGAGGGCGCCCACGCTGAAGGCGCCAACTTCGCCAAGATCGAGGCCTATCGCTCCAGCTTCGCCAACGTCATCGCCGAAGGCGCGTCCTTTGCCGGCGCCGAGCTGCAGCGCGCCAATTTTGCCGGTGCCCGGCTTGCCGGCGCAAGCTTCGAAAAGGCCGAGCTCGGCCGCGCCGATTTCGACAAGGCGGTGCTGACGGCGGCGAAATTCTCTTTCGCCAATCTCTCCCGTGCCGATCTCTCCAAGGCCACCTTCGAAACAACGCCGATGTTCGACCGCGCCTTCATGTTCCTGACCCGCATCGAAGGCCTCGACCTCTCGGCCGCAACCGGGCTCGAACAGGCGCAGATCGACCTTGCCTGCGGCGATGCCTCGACCAAGCTGCCGGCCGGCCTCTCGGCACCGACAACCTGGCCCTGTCCCGCCGAGCACGAGTGATCGGCTCGCCGGCCTTATGGTCGAGCTGCGCAGGCGTCTTTTAGTGTTGATGAATGCCCCTCACCCTAACCCTCTCCCCGTAAACGGGGCGAGGGGACGTGCCCTACGAGAGGTGAGTGAGGAGCGGAGAGGTTGCGACTATCCTCCTTCGCCCCGTTTACGGGGAGAAGGTGCCGGCAGGCGGATGAGGGGCTCGTCTCGACCCATTGCATCGGATGAGCCGCTTCGATTACGGGCCGGTCGCTTATTTCCTGGGCTCGAACACCATGGAGTGGCCGTTGATGCAGTAGCGCAGGCCGGTCGGCGGTGGGCCGTCCGGAAAGACGTGGCCGAGATGGGCGTCGCAGCTGCCGCAGCGGATTTCGGTGCGCACCATGCCGTGGCTCGTGTCGCGATGCTCGATCACCGCTTCGGGCGACACCGCTTCGAAATAGCTCGGCCAGCCGCAGCCGGCATCGAATTTCGTGTCGGAGCGGAAAAGCGGCGCGTTGCAGCCGACGCAGCGGTAAAGCCCCGTCTCGAAGGAATCCCAGTAGGGGCCGGTGAAGGCGCGTTCGGTGCCGTGCTGGCGCGTGATGCGGTACTGCTCGGGGGTGAGCTGCTCTTTCCATTCGGCGTCGGTCTTGTGGATCTTGGCGGTGGTCGCAGTTTCGGACATGGGGTGCTCCTTTCGCCGAGGGGCGGTTCCGTTTGCGCAAAATGTGGTGCGCCGTCTGCGATTCATCAAGTCTTGGGCACTATCCTGCCCAATTCGCGGCGTACCGCAATTGGGGGAATATATCCGTTAGGAATTTTCTGTTAGGGTTAATAGTGCATGCATTGGGGAAACACTGTTGTTTGAAGCCACAATCTTCCTGCTCTACGGCCTTGTGGCCGTGGCTGCCATGGCGGTCACGCTGTTGGAAGGCTGGGCCAACCATGACGGCTTGACGCTCCATCGTCTCGCCGGGCTCCTGGCTTGCCTGCTCTGGCCGCTGACGCTTCTGGTCTTCATCCTGCACGGTTGCATCGCCCGGCTGCTGACGCGCCTTTCCCGATCGACAGCCTGACCGGCTTCGAGTACCGCCTGCTTCGCCGGACCGGCCGAAATCGCTTGAGACACTCCCCCGTTTCGCCTAAGTCAGAAGACAGGCCGGTTTTCGCCGGCTTTTCGTCTGTTGCCCTTGCGGTGTCGCGCGTCTTTTCAGGCGCAAGGGATGCTGTACCGCTTTGAATTGCTGCATAATTTCATTCCTTGAATCGATTCCGGTTTAAGGCGTTATCCAGTAGAGGAGAAGACATGGCCGATGTCACGGCTCTGACATTTCTGGCCCTGTGTCTGCCGCTTGCCGGCGCTCTTGCTGCTCCCTTCGTCATCCGCATCTTCGGCGCAAACGGTGCCTGGCTCCTGGCGATCGCTCCCTTCCTCGCCTTCCTGCATTTCCTGCGTTTCATTCCCAAGATCGCGCGCGGCGAGGTCGTCACCGGCGGCTATTCCTGGGTGCCGAGCTATCATCTCTCTTTCTCCTGGTTCCTCGATGGCCTGTCTCTGGCTTTCGCGCTGCTGATCACCGGCATCGGCACCTTGATCGTGCTTTATGCCGGCGGCTATCTCAAAGGACACAAGGATCAGGGCCGCTTCTTCTCCTTCATCTTCCTCTTCATGGGCGCGATGCTCGGCGTCGTCGTTTCCGACAGTTTCCTGATGCTCTTCGTCTTCTGGGAACTGACGTCGATCACCTCCTTCCTGCTGATCGGCTTCGATCACGAGCGTGAGGCAGCTCGCCGCGCCGCCCTGCAGGCGCTTGTTGTGACCGGCGGGGGAGGGCTCTGCCTGTTGGCCGGCCTGCTGCTGCTCTGGAACATTTCAGGCGTCACGGAGATGTCACAGCTCATCGGCGCGGGCGATATCGTGCGCGAAAGCCCGTTCTATCTGGCTGCCCTCATCCTGGTCCTGGGCGGCGCCTTCACCAAGTCGGCGCAATTTCCCTTCCATTTCTGGCTGCCGAACGCCATGGAGGCGCCGACGCCGGTTTCCGCCTATCTGCATTCGGCCACCATGGTGAAGGCAGGCGTCTATCTGCTGATGCGGCTCAACCCCGTCATGGGGGCGACCCCTGCCTGGGAAATCCTACTGCCCTTCTTCGGCGGGCTGACGCTGGTGGTCGGCACCGCGCTTGCCATCCGCCAGACCGACCTGAAGCTCAAGCTCGCCTATACCACCGTCTCCTCGCTCGGCCTGCTCGTCATGCTGATCGGCTTCGGCTCTGACCATGCAGTGGAGGCGGCAGCACTCTATCTGGTGGCGCATTCCCTCTTCAAGGGCGCGCTCTTCATGGTCGCCGGCATCATCGATCATGAGACCGGCACGCGCGATATCACCAGGCTCAGTGGCCTGATGCGGGCGATGCCGCTCACCTGGATGATCGCGCTTGCGGCGGCCTTCTCGATGGCCGGCCTGCCGCCCTTCTTCGGCTTCCTCGCCAAGGAGGAAATCTATACCGCGCTCGCCAGTGGCGATGTCCGCGCACTCACTTTCACCGCCATAACCGTCATCGGCAATGCGCTGATGTTTGCCGTCGCCTTCGCCGTGGCGCTGAAACCCTTCCTCGGCCAACCGGTGGAGACGCCGAAACCGCCGCACGAAGCGCCCATCCTGCTTTGGCTCGGCCCGGCCGTTCTCGCCGTCCTTGGCCTGCTCGCCGCGATCTTCTCGACCTTCACCCATGCCGTCCTGTCCTCGCCGATCGCATCCGCCATTCGCCAGACACCCGTCGAAATCGACATTTCGCTGACGCCGCATATCGGCCTGCCCTTGGCGCTCTCCGCCCTGACCGTGCTGCTCGGCGTCGGCGTCTACTGGCAGCTCGCGCGCGCCCGTTTCCTGACAGCCGTCTTCCTGCGGGCGGCGGGCCCCGGGCCGGACCATGGCTTTGATGTCGCTATATCGGGCCTTGTCCGCTTTTCCGGCCGGGTCATGCGTGTGCTCCAGCCGGGGCGGCTGGAGATCTACGTCACCTGCACCTTCCTCTGCGTTGCCGCGATCCTCATCGTCCCGCTCGTCGTCTATGGCGAGCTGCCGCGTCTGCCGGCCTGGCCGACCGATGTCAGGCTGCATGAATGGGCGGTCTTCCTGATCGCCGCCTTCGGCCTGGCCGCCGTGCTCATCGCCCGCGACCGGCTGACGGCAATCGTTTCGCTCGGCATCCAGGGTTTCGCCGTCGCCATCATCTTCCTGCTGTTCGGCGCGCCGGATCTGTCCTTCACCCAGTTCATGGTCGAAACCCTTTCGGTGGTGATTCTCGCCCTGGTCATGACCAGGCTTCGTCTCTCGCCCGACGATCAGCGGCCGCTCGGCCGCAAGCTCTTCGACGGCGCGCTGGCGCTTGCCTGCGGCCTGGGCTTCACGCTTCTGCTGATGCGGGCAACCGAGGCACCGTTCAACGACGCGCTGACGGCTTTCTTCAACACCTATTCCAAATCGATCGCCCACGGCGCCAATGTCGTCAATGTCATCATCGTCGATTTCCGCGGCACCGACACGCTTGGCGAAATCGCCGTCGTCGCGGTCACCGGCCTTGCCATCCTGGCGCTGATCCGCATCCGCGCCGGCAGCGAGCGCAAGCTTGCCACCAACGATCCCGCGGCGGAGGGTTGAGCGCGTGAACACCCTCATCTTCCGCACCGCCGCCCCGTTTCTCACCGCGCTGATGCTGCTTTTTTCCGTCTTCGTGCTGCTGCGCGGCCATAACGAGCCGGGCGGCGGCTTCATCGGCGGGCTGATCGCTGCCTCGGGACTGGCGATCTACGGCATTGCCCGCGGCGTTGGCGCCGTTCGCCGGGCGCTGTTTTTCCATCCGCTGTCGATTGCCGGCTTCGGCTTGTTTCTGTCGACCGTGGCCGGTCTTCTCTCCATCCTGTTTGCCGTTCCCTTTATGACCGGCCTCTGGATCTATCCGACGCTTTTCGGCGCCGAGGTGCCGCTGTCCAGCGTCATGCTCTTCGATGTCGGCGTCTATCTCGTCGTGCTCGGCGCCATCACCTCGATCGCACTGGCGCTCGAGGAAAAGGAGGTGGAATGACGGAGCCGCTTCTCGCGATCCTCGTCGGCCTGTTCTTTGCCGCCGCCATCTATCTGATGCTGTCGAAATTCTCGATCCGGATCATGCTCGGCATTGCCATCCTCGGCAACGCCGTCAACCTGCTGCTCTTTACCGGCGGCCGGCTGACGCGCGAGGTGCCGCCGATCATCCCGGAGGGTCTCGACAGCTTGCCCGCGGGCACGGCCAACCCGCTGCCGCAGGCCCTCATCCTGACGGCCATCGTCATCTCCTTTTCCTTCCTCGCCTTCCTGCTGGTGCTCACCTACCGCGCCTATCAGGACCTCGGTACCGACGACACCAGCGACATGCGCGCCGCCGAGCCCGACGACCGGCCGCTGCCGCCATTGGGGTATTGAGGCGGATGATTGTGCGGATGCTCACCCCAAGGCAAGCCCTCTCTCGCGATAGCGCAGGCACCATCTGATGGCCGCCCCCACCGCCACCGTCGATCTCTCTGCCGCCCTGATCACCGCCCCGGTGCCGATCGGTCACTGGCTTGTCATCCTGCCGGTCGCCCATTGCATCACGCTCGGTGCCGTGCTGCTGATGCTGCGTGCCTATCCCCGTCTGCAGGCCTGGCTTGCCATTCCGGGCCTTGCGGCGCTGGCGCTGATCGATGCGGCGCTGCTCGCCAAGGTCGCGGCCGACGGGCCGCTGACCATGGTCATGGGCCGCTGGCTGCCGCCCTTCGGCATCGCCTTCACCGTCGATCTCTTCGGTGCGCTGATGGCCTTCACCGCAGCCCTTGCCGCGCTCGCCGGCGGCATCTATGCGCTGGCCGATATCGGCGAAAGCGGCCGGCGATATGGTTTCTTCCCACTGCTGATGCTGCTGATGGCCGGCGTCACCGGCGCCTTTCTCACCGGCGATATCTTCAATCTCTATGTCTGGTTCGAGGTGCTGCTGATCTCCTCGTTCGGGCTGATCATCCTCGGTTCCGAACGTGAGCAGATCGACGGCGCGCTGAAATATGCGGTGCTCAATCTGATCGCCACGACCCTGTTCCTGGTCGGCGTCGGCATTCTCTATGCCGCCTTCGGCACGCTCAATATGGCCGATATCGCTGCAAAAGCTGGGGATTTGCGCGGCACGGCGCCGCTGATGACGCTGGCAAGCCTCTTCCTGCTCGCCTTCGGCATGAAGGCGGCCGCCTTCCCGGTCAATTTCTGGCTGCCTGCCTCCTACCATACGCCGCGTATCGTGGTCTCCGCGCTGTTTGCCGGCCTGCTGACCAAGGTCGGTATCTACGCGCTGATCCGGGTGATGGTCATGCTGTTGCCGATGGAGCGCCAGGAATTGAGCCTTGTGATCGCACTTGCCGCCGCGGCGACCATTCTCGTTGGCGCTCTCGGCGCGCTTGCCGAAAACGATATCCGCCGGCTGTTCGGCTATGTCGTCATATCGGGCATCGGCAACATGCTGGCGGGCGTCGCGCTCGGCGGCCTTGGCGGCATCAGCGGCGCGGTCTTCTATGCGCTCCATTCGATGGTGCTGATGACGGCGCTTTATCTTGCCGCCGGCGAGATCGCCCGGCGCGGCGGCGGCTTTTCGCTGTCGGCCCTCGGCGGGCTCTACAGGCAAAGCGGCGGCTTCACCGCGCTCTCCCTCGTGCTCTTCCTTGCCGCCTGCGGCCTGCCGCCCTTTTCCGGCTTCTGGCCGAAAGTCATTCTCGTCAAGGCCTCGCTCGATCTCGGCGCCTGGTGGCTGGCGGCCTCGATCCTCCTCGGCGGTTTTCTGACGACGATCGCCTTCGGCCGTCTCTTCCTGCTCGCCTATTGGCGCCCGGCGCCGATGACCCTGACGCCGCTAGCCCTGAGGCCGCCCGGTGCCAGGTGGCGCACGGGCCTGCCGCTTGCCACGCTGGCAGCGCTGGTCGTCGGCTTTGGCATCCTGCCGGAACAGCTGCTGGCGCTGTCGCAATCGGCCGCGGCCGGCCTGGCCGATCCCCAGGCCTATCTTCATTCGGTCTTCCCGGAAGGGCGTGCGCCGTGATCTTCTTCCTCTTCAACCTGTTGCTTGCCATTGCCTGGGTCGCTGTTACCGGCAGCGCCTCGCTGCACAATCTCGTCCTCGGCTTGCTGCTCGGGGCCCTGGCGCTGGCCATCATCCGCGAATCCTTCGGCGGCAAGGGACATATTCCCCGCGTCCTCCCGGTGCTCTCGCTCGTCGCTCTGTTCCTGAAGGAATTGTCGCTGTCGGCCTGGAAGGTCACGGTCACCGTCCTCTCGCCCGATATGAAGCTGAAGCCCGGCATCTTCGCCTTCCCGCTGACGGTGACGAGCGATTTCGAAATCACTTTGCTCGCAAACCTCATCACGCTGACACCCGGCACGCTTTCGGTCGACGTCTCCACAGATCGCCGCACGCTCTATGTGCACGCGCTCGATTGTTCCGATCCCGAGACGACCAAGCGTGATATCGCCAACGGTTTCGAACGCAAGATCATGGAGGCCTTCCGGTGATCACACCTGCCGCCATCGTCGCGGTCGCATCCTCGGCCGCACTCGTCATCCTCGGCCTGGCGCTGATTCTGACTGTGTGGCGCGTCGTCGCCGGCCCGACATTGCCGGACCGGATCCTCGCCCTCGACATGCTGACCGGCATCGCCATCGGTTTCATTGCCGTCATCGCGGTCAAGACCAGGTTTTCGCTCTATATCGATATCGCCATTTCGCTCGGCCTCGTCGGCTTCCTGGCGACTGTCGCTTTCGCCCGATTCGTGCTGTCGCGCGGCAACATCAAATCGAAGCCGCCCGCCGCTGCGGCAAATGGCAACACGCAAAAGCGCCGGGCAGGGGAAAAGAAGCGATGATCGATTATATCGTGGCTGCCGTCGCCGCCCTGCTTTTGATCGTCGGTGCGCTTTTTGCGCTTGCGGCGGCGATCGGCCTGGTCCGGCTGCCCGATCTCTATACGCGCATGCATTCGGCCTCGAAGGCGGGAACTGTCGGCTCTGGCCTGTTGCTCCTTGCCGCCGGCCTCTATTCAGAGGACCCGGCGATTCTCGCCCGCGCCCTTGCCGGTTTCGTCTTCTTCCTGCTGACGGCGCCGGTGTCTGCCCACCTGCTTGCCAGAGCTGCCCATCGTTCGGGATACGATCTCGGTGCACTCTCGGTCCGTGACGATATCAGGGATCGTTGAGCCTGTGCTGTTCGGCGACTTTACCAGATTTATGCAAAACTTATGCACAGGAAGCTGTGAGTAAAGCTTGCCGAAGAGACCCTCAATTCTTCATCTGTCATTTTTTCTCAAGAAAAACGACAAATAATAATTGGCCTTTCGACCAAACGATGGTATTTGAAAATGCAAGTAGAGTTCTGATTGTGAATTGCAATCGTACTGCTTCCAAGTCCCTCAGTTTTGATTTTTAATGTCTAAACTGAGGCCATCGCCTGGGGCATGACGTAGTGGTTTCCAGTCAGGCAGTATAAGAACAGGTCACGCTCTTCGGAATCTAGGGGTGGATTTCGCGTTTTTCGAAACAGAAGGTCGCTTCCTGTGCTTTTGCTGTTCGCTTCTACGAGGCGGGTCTTTGGCGTGTCAGTCAAAGACCGTTTGAGCATGCTAACAGGAGAAAGAATATGACGGATATAGCGACCGGCAGTGCGCCGGAGCTGCTTGTGGAACTGACAGCCGACATCGTCGCGGCCTATGTCAGCAACCATGTTGTACCGGTCAGCGACCTGGCCAATCTGATTTCCGACGTGCATTCGGCACTGAGCAACACGTCCGTACCGCAGCCTGCTGCGGCGATCGTCGAAAAGCAGAAGCCTGCAGTTTCTGTCCGCAAGTCCGTACAGGACGAGCAGATCACGTGTTTGGAATGCGGTGGCAACTTCAAGTCCCTCAAGCGTCACCTGATGACGCATCACAGCCTCTCGCCGGAAGAATACCGCGAGAAGTGGGACCTGCCGACCGATTACCCGATGGTAGCGCCCGCTTATGCCGAAGCGCGTTCGCGCCTGGCAAAGGAAATGGGCCTCGGGCAGCGCCGCAAGCGCGGCCGCGGCTGAGCTTTTTCGAAAGCACCGACGACAAAAGCCGGGTCTTGTGCCCGGCTTTTTTGTGTGCCTTTTCAAGACGAAGAAATACTGTTTCCGGTATTTAGAGCCTTTCCGGGTTGGATTGAAGCATTCTGTTGGCTCAAACGGAGTCGGATGGTCGACCGGCCGGCCCGTTTCGGCCGGACGCCACGACAGCGTAAGCGATCCCGTCTTATGCTTTGCCGACAGGTTTAGAATGTATTCCTATACTATCAGCAAGTGTTAATATACTCGATTGCAGAGCTGGCACCGACCCGCTCGCCCGTCCTGTGGCTCTCAAAGCAGGCCAGCCACGGTCAAGCCGCAGTGCGGACTCTTGCCTCTTCGCGGATCCTGTTCACCATCGACCGCAGTCCGTTCGAACGCTGCGATGACAGGTTTTCCACCAGGCCGATCTTCGAGAATATCTCGAAAGCATCGAGCCCGGCGATCTCCGATGCCATCTTGCCGGAATAGGTGGCAAGCACGATGGCGACGAGGCCGCGCACGATATGGGCGTCGGAATCACCCTCGAAGCTCATGACGGGATTGTCGGGATCGCCTGTCGTATGGCTCACCAGCCACACCTGGCTGGCGCAGCCCATCACCTTATTCTCCGAGGTGCGCTTCTCCTCGGCCAGGTCCGGCAGCGCCTTGCCGAGTTCGATGACATAGCGGTAGCGGTCTTCCCAATCGTCCAGGAAAGCAAAGTCATCGATGATCTGGTCGAGGGATGCCATGGAGAAGCCTTTCACTATTAAAGCAGTTCCAGCAAAAGTGCGCAGCGGTTTTGCGTCCAGAATGCGTCAGGAAATGCTCTAAGACTGCATATAGGTGAAAGACCGGCAGATTTGAACCGCTAAAAAGAAACGCCGTGAGGGATGGGCATCCTCACGGCGCAGCAACATGCTGAATTAAACAGGGCAGGCACGTCAGGCATGGGGCATCTCCGCGTCATGCGGACCACCGATGCAAGCTGGTTAAGGGTCAGGTCGCCGGCTTCGGCGTCGGCAGCGGGATCGCGCCTGTTACCACCGTCTCAGAGGAGGCATCGTCCTCGACCGGCGGACGGTAAGGCATCGGCTGGTTGAGCGCGGCTTTTGCCTCGCGCACCCTTTCCTGGATGGCAGGCGTGGTGAGGGAAGGCATGTTGAGCGCCACCGGCATCTGCGGTTCGGCAAGCTTTGCGGTCGCCGGCGCCTCGTCCTTGAACTGGCTGTCGAGAAGTTCATAGGCAACGCGGGCGCCTTCGCGGGCCCTATAGCCGAGTGCGGTGAGGGTCTCGGTGCCCTTGGCGCAGACTTCGGGCTTCTCCGAGCACATGCCGGTCAAATAGTCATAGGCGCCGCTTGCCGCCGTGAACGCGTCGGAAAGTTGCAATTGCGGGCCGTTGGCGAGCTTGTCGGAACTCTCCGTGCTGAAGACGGAAAGAAGCACGAGCACGAGGCCAAACCAGAAGGATCCTTTGATCAGAAACCACATTGTCGTTGCCCATCCTGTTTTCCCCGTCCGGTTCTTGTCGCCGAATCAGGCCGGTTGTCCGGTGTGTTTTCACCCTACCGCCAAGTTGCGAATGCCGCTTTTCGAAACTCACGCGCATTTGCGGCAAATTTAGTTCAAATTTTAGCGAACGGCATTTGAGCCGCATTTTAGTCGAATGCGAGCGATCGCTGTTAAGCATCAGGGCAGCACCTGCTTGCAATTGCAGGACTTTTGCCGGCTCGCCTTGCCACAGGAGTTAACGCAATGCTGAAATATGAGGAAAATCCGTCGCTTACCCCCTATTAACCACAAAAGGCAAAGAGCCTTCCAGATGCTTCAAAACGAGAATTTCGGCCGTTTCAGCCTGTGAACAGCGCTTTTGCCTTATCCTTTCTTTAAGTCGCCAAGGCCTATTGTCCGGATCGATAGACAGCCTTTCGGGCGGGTATTGCGTGCGTGTATTGAGTAACATTGGCGGCTGGATGACGGCCCTGGTAGACCGGGCAGCGACAAGCTGGCTCTCCCGGACGGGCGGCGGTGAAGCCGTGCGCCAACGCGAGCTTGCGATCCTGCGCCGCCTCGTGCTGCTCTCGTCGGCCGCTCTCGTTGCCGCTCCTATCGGCCTCTCGGCGGTCACCAGTCCGGCCGTGGCGCTGCCGGCAGGTGTCGCCATGGTCTGCGCCGCCTTTCTCTTTTCCGCCGTCGGCAGCATCGCGCTCGCCCGTCAGGGTTCGTCCGCCGGTATCGCCACGCAGTCGGCCGAGGATTTCTTCCTTGCCGCCACCCCGGGCCTCGTCTTCTTCCTCGACCCGCAAGGCAGTGTGGCGACCGTCGGCGGTCGCGACCGGCGCGATTTCCTCGCCTGGATGCGCGATCCCAAGGGCAGGGGCTTCCTCGAGCAGGTGCATGTCTCCGACCGCATCCTTTTCCTGCAGGCGCTCGATGGCCTGCGCCGGGGCGAGGATGCTCAGAGCGTCGACCTGCGCCTCGACCGGCCCTCGGTCTCGCGCGATCAGCGTCAGTTCGCCCATCTCAGAATGGACATGACGGCCCGGCGCGATGGGGACGGCGAACTTGCCGCCATCATTGCCCAGCTGCGCGATGTCTCGGTCGAGCAGCAGCTGCGTGACGAAGCCCAGAACCGCGCGGCCGATGCCGAATCCGCAAATGACGCCAAATCACGCTTCCTCGCCGCCGTCAGCCATGAGCTGCGCACGCCGCTGAACGCCATTCTCGGTTTTTCCGATATCCTGATCGGTGAATATTTCGGCAAGTTCGAAAACGACCGTCAGCGCGAATATGTCGGCCTGGTCCGCGAATCCGGCGCGCATCTGCTGTCCGTCGTCAACACCATGCTCGACATGAGCAAGATCGAAGCAGGCCGCTACGAGCTGATCCTCGAAGCCTTCGACATATCGAGCTCCGTCAAATCCTGCGAATCGATGCTGGCATTGCAGGCCAAGACCAAGGGCCTCACCCTGACCAGCCGTATCCAGCGCGGCCTCGGCGAGGTCGTCGCCGATCAGCGCGCCATCCAGCAGATCCTCATCAATCTCGTCGGCAATGCCATCAAGTTCACCGAGGCCGGCGGCGTCGTCTCGGTCGATGCGGCAGCGCGCGACGGCATCCTCAAGCTGACGGTCAGCGACACCGGCATCGGCATCCCGGCCGACAAGCTGGCATTGCTCGGCCAGCCCTTCGTCCAGATCCAGAACGATTACACCCGCCGGTTCGAAGGCTCCGGCCTCGGTCTCTCCCTGGTCAAGGGGCTGGTGGCGCTGCATGGCGGCTATTTCGCCATCGCCAGCCAGCCGGGCGAAGGCACGATTATCACCATCGAGATTGCGACGGACGGCTCGGGTGCACAGCACGCCGAAGACGCCGGTCATGGCGCGACTGTCGAGTTTCCGCCGCGGCTGAAGGGCGCGGTCAATAGTGGTGCAGGATTGGAAGAGGGGCGTTTCGATGGCCGCGCGCAAGCGAAAATCGCCTAAGGGAAAAAGAGGACGGCAGCAGCCGGGCCTTCTGATGTCAGGCGCTGCCGCCCTCGGCGGTCTCGGCCTGCAGGGCGCTGCCGCCCTCGGCGGGCTCGGCCTGCAGGGCGCATCCGTGCTCGGCGGCGTCATCGGCCGCAATCCGTCGGTCGCCGGCGGCGCGATCACCTTCGCCGTCATCTTCTCCTTCGTCGCCGCCAATGCGCTCTGGTATCAGCCGGGCCTGCATCCACATCCGATCTTCCGCACCCGCGATCCGCAGTCTCCGACCGTGATCGGCGCCCGCCGTCCGACCGAGGAGCAACAGGGTGACGTCACCACCTTCCGGATCGAACGGCCGCAGGATACCGCCACTACCAACGCGACACCGGCGCCTGCCGCGCCCGGCCAGCAGCCGAGCCAGCTCGTCATGGACATCCAGCAGCAATTGGTGCGCCGCGGTCTCTATAATGGCATTCCGGACGGCATCATCGGCCCTCGCACCAGTGCGGCCATTCTCTTCTTCGAGGAAACCGTCGGCATGACTCAGACCGGCGATCCGACGCCGGAGGTGCTCGTGGCGCTGAAGACCGATGCCGCCGGCCCCTCGACCGTACCCGCCGAAAAGCCGCCCGAGGACGTGAGCTCGAAGGCGGCGGCGGAAGACCCGGTGGCAGCGGCGATCCGCAGCGCCGAGAAGACCGTCAAAACGGTTCCATCGGCGGCAAAGCAGGTTCCATCAAGCCAAATCACCAATGTCGACCTGGTGTTGAAGATCCAGAAGGGTCTTTCCAACATGGCCTATGCCAATGTCGGCGTCGACGGCGTCGCCGGCGAGCAGACCCGCGCGGCCATCCGCCATTTTCAGAAGCACTACAACCTGCCCGAAGACGGCGAGCCGAACCAGGCGGTGCTGAAGAAACTCAAGGAAATCGGCGCGATATAGAGCTATTCCAGCAAAGTGCGTAGCGCTTTTGCGTCCGGAATTGCGCAAACAAAAAGGTAGGGCATTTCCGCGGCTTGGAGAAAAACGGAAATGCTCCAACCATCAGGATGCCGCCTTCAGCCTGTAATGCGTCGTCATCGCCTGCCCCTCGACATCCACTACCTCTTCGATCGGCCCGGCCTCGCGGGCCATCGCCACGCGATAGCGTTTGGGCGCCATACCCGTCATCCGTTTGAAGGCGTTGCTGAAGGCGCTTTCGGATGTGTAGCCGAGCGAAAGCGCCAGCGCCGAAACCGACATGCTGCCCTCCCGCAGCTCGCGTTCGGCAAGGCGCATGCGCCAGCCGATCAGATAGGTGAGCGGCGCCACCCCCGCCACGGTCTTGAATCGCAGGGCAAAGCTCGTGCGCGACATGCCGGCCGCCTTTGCCAGTTCGCCAAGCTGCCAGGACCGGCCGGGATCGACATGCATCAGCCGCAGCGCCGGCGCAATGCGATCGTCGCCGAAGGCGCGAAGCCACCCGACCGTCAATGGCCCCGAGCTCATGATGTGCGCCCTCAGCACCTGCACGAACATCAACTGCGCAAGCTGGGTCGAGGCGAGCAGGGC
Source organism: Rhizobium acaciae (assembly GCF_025941625.1). Classification (NCBI taxonomy): domain Bacteria; kingdom Pseudomonadati; phylum Pseudomonadota; class Alphaproteobacteria; order Hyphomicrobiales; family Rhizobiaceae; genus Rhizobium; species Rhizobium acaciae. The sequence goes on along the minus strand of NZ_JAPCZO010000012.1, from coordinate 78,581 downwards.
GCCTGGCCGCTTTGCCGCCATCTCCCGGACCAGTTGGTCGAGTAGCCATCGCAGCACGCCGGCTTCGGCAAGGGCGGCGCGCACATGAATGATCGGCGGCAGTACGTCGGACAGCAGCTCCATGCCCTGCGGTCCGAGCGCGATGTGGCCGCCGAGATAATGGAATTCCTCGCCAACGCCGTGGCGTGCCATGCCGTCGACCTTCTCCTTGAAGGCGCCGACCGCGTCAGTGGGCGTAACGGCAAGGTCGCTCGCCAGGACGAACGAATGCCGGCCGTTCAGAAGCGCAACGTCGCCTGCCTCGAGCAGAATGGGTTCACTGCCATTGTCGAGACCAAGCCAGCAGCGCCCTTTGGCGACCGCGCTGATCTTGATTCGGTTCGGCTGGGGGAAACGCAGCGCCCAGGCGCCGCCGGCGATCAGCCCACCCGACACAAGGCAGCGCGCATCGAGCAGGTTGAGCATTTCGGAGAGTGGGTCACTGATCATTTTTGAACGATGAAGCAGGAAATTCGGATTTGCAAGCATTCAGAATCCCGTTTCCCAGGCGTACATAAGGCCATCACGCAACAACGGAGGGCACGCCATGTCCACCCCACAAGCTCCCATCGGTTCTGGCTTCGGTGCGGCCTCAACCGCCGCCGACGTCATTGCCGGGCACGATCTTTCAGGCAAGGTCGCGATCCTCACCGGCGGTTATTCCGGTCTTGGCCTCGAGACGGCTCGTGTGCTCGCCGAAGCCGGCGCCAGGGTTGTCGTCCCCGCCCGCAATCTCGGGAAAGCCAAGGCGGCCGTGGAAAGCATTCCTGGCCTTGCGCTGGAGATGCTCGACCTGATGGACCCCGGCTCGATCGACGACTTCGCCGATCGCTTCCTCGACAGCGGCGAGCCCCTGCATCTTCTCATCAACAATGCTGCCGTCATGGCAAATCCGCTGACGCGTGATGCCCGCGGTTACGAATCGCAGTTCTCCACCAATCATCTCGGCCATTTCCAGCTCACTGCCCGCCTTTGGCCGGCGCTGGTGAAAGCCGAGGGTGCACGCGTCGTCGCCGTCTCCTCGCGCGGCCACGTCTTCTCCGGCGTCGATTTCGACGATCCGAATTTCGAGAACCGCGAATACGCGCCTTATCTCGCCTACGGCCAGTCGAAGACGGCAAATGCTCTCTTTGCAATCTCACTGGACGCTTTGGGTGCGAAGCACGGTGTCAGAGCCTTCTCGCTGCATCCCGGCGGTATCGTCACCACCAATCTGGTCCGCCATCAGTCGAGCGACTTCCTCAAGGCGAGCGGCTATGTCGACGAGGACGGCAAGCCGGTTATCGATCCGGAAAACAACAAGAAGACGATAGAGCAGGGGGCTTCGACCGCCATCTGGTGCGCCGTCAGCGAGAAGCTCGAGGGTCTCGGCGGCGTCTATTGCGAGAACTGCGATATCGCCGCCGCCGTCCCCGGCGATTCGACCGAGATGCTGGGTGTCCGTCCTTGGGCAACCGATCCGGAATTTGCCGAACGCCTCTGGCAGCTGAGCGAGCGGCTGACGGGCTTCATCGCCAGCTGATCGGGCGCCACACGGCCGCCCCACAGTTACGGAGTTCGATTTCCCTACAACCTAAGTCTAAGGTGCTGCGGCTGTTTGCAACTTATTAACCATGTTGCCTGAAGCTTTTCTGATTGGGGCGGGGGAGCGTCGGTCATGCATGCGCTGAAGGCGATAGACGATCTGGCCGGAGAACCGGCGGTCGAAGCGGGAGGCCCCGATCCCGAGGCGCTGCGCCACATCCTGCTGCGTCTTGCCGACGAAGCCTCCACCCTTGGCATCGATCTCGTCGATATCGCCGGCGCCATCCAGGACATGGCGGGAATGTCGGCCCGGCATGCATCCGCCTTCGATCATGTCACCCGCACCGCGCTTTCGATCGCCGAGACCAACCGCTCGGTCGCCGTGTCGCTGCGCGAGACCGACCGAACGGCGGCCGAGGCCCGTCACATGCTGAAGGAATCGGCCGACCGCCTGACGGGCTCCGTCGCCGAGATCGGCCACATGGTTCAGTCCTCCAACGAGATTGGCGCTGAGATCGCCGGCTTCTCCAAGTCGCTTGCCGATGTCGACAATATCGCCGAGGAGATCAGCACCATCGCCCGCCAGACCAACCTGCTGGCGCTGAACGCCGCGATCGAGGCGGCACGCGCCGGCGATGCGGGCAAGGGTTTTGCGGTCGTCGCCGCCGAGGTCCGGGCGCTTTCGCTGCAGACCTCGAAGGCGACCGGCTCCATCCAGCAGACGCTGGACGAACTGCGCATGAAGATCGACCGGCTGTCGGCCGTCGGCAGCGATGCGCGCGACAGCGCCGCCGGCGTGCGTGACAAGTCGGAAGCTATGCGCGGCGCCTTCGAAAACATGGAACATGTCATCACCCGCATCCTCGACAGTTCGACTGTCATGGCCAACACCACCGAGGCGGTCGACCAGCAATGCGCCGGCTTCGTCGAGAAACTCGGCGAGATGTCGGCCGAGGTCGCCGGCTCGAACATCAGGCTGCAGCAGGCGGCAAAACGCGTCGACAGCGTCGTCGGCCTCTCGGAAACCCTGATCCAGCTGACGGCGAGCGCCGGCGTCAAGACCGCCGACAGCCGTTGGATCGAGGAAGCGCAGTCGGTGGCAAGACAGATTTCCGGCGCCTTCGAGCGCGCCGTCGCTGAAGGGCAGATCGGGCTCGATGCTCTCTTCGACCGACGGTATCGGCCGATACCGGGCACCGATCCGGCACAGGTGATGGCAGTCTTCACCGAACTCGCCGACCGCTTGCTGCCGCCGATCCAGGAACCCGTCACAGCCTTGGACGAGCGCATTGCCTTCTGCGCGGCGATCGACGAGAACGGCTATCTGCCGACCCACAACCGGAAATTCTCGCAAGCCCAGCGGCCTGGCGACACCGTCTGGAACACCGCCAATTGCCGCAATCGCCGCATCTTTGCCGATCGCGTCGGCCTTGCCGCCGGCCGCAGCACCGCGCCCTTCCTCGTTCAGACCTATCGGCGCGACATGGGGGGCGGCAATTTCGTGATGATGAAGGATATCTCCGCTCCGATCACCGTCCGCGGACGGCATTGGGGCGGATTGCGGCTGGCGGTCAAGGTCTGACCCCTGAGGTCAAACTCTGGCCCCGCATTGCCGCCACCGGCGCGCCGGTCTATACCGCATCGATGAGATTACGCGCCGACATCTTCGTTTCCGCCCTCCTGCGCCGCGTCTTCGCCAGCGGCGATTTCGCCGCCGTCGAGAAGAAGGGTGCGGAGGAAGCGGGTGCGATCTTCATCCGTCAGCACTTCCGCAACGGCCTGGAAACGCTCTATGCGCCGGCGCCGCAGACCGCTTTCGACGAAGGCCAGGCCGGCGACCGCCTGTTCGAGATCCGCCTGTTGCGCAGCGAACCGGAAGCGGTGCGCGCGATGCTGGAGCGCGAACGCAAATTCGATCCCGATCTCTGGATCGTCGAGCTGGAGGCGGATGAACTGGGGGACATGATCCCGCTTGCGAAGGGCGGCTGACCCAAGGCGCTCGTCAGCTCAGCGTCATTTTGAACCTCTGTAGGTGGCAAGGTCATCAACCGCGGTTCAGCGAGACCGCCGCCCCATGACGCGCATGTCGCGCTGCGGCGGCGCCTGACGGATGAAGCGATAGTCGGGCGTTGGCGCCGGCGCGGGCGTATCGGTCGCTTCCGGCTTATAGGTGTAGCGATCGGCGCGCCGCCAGGCTTCGACGCGTTCGTGGCATTCTTCCGGGTCGAGAGCATCGAGCACCATCCAGCCGCGCGTGACGTTGTGCTGCTGTTCGGCAAGGTGAGGATAGAGCCTTTCGAGTACGAAGACGGCGTCGAGAAAACCCATGCCGAGGCTCGTCAGCGTCGTGGCGAGCTGCTGGCCGGAAAGATCGAGCATGATGCGCTCGGCAAGCCAGCGGCTGGCGGAAAGTGCATCGGCAAGGGCGGTTGCGAAATGCGTCGCCTCGCGCGAGCGGGCAAAGCGCACCAGCAGCGCCTCCTGAATGTCGGTGAGCGTGCGCAGACCGAGCCTGTCCTCGTCGGCCCGGCCGAGATGGCCGGCAAGCCCGAGGATACGCTCGCGCAGCGCTTCTTCATTGGCAACCCGCTGTTCCTCCAGCGCATCTGCCTCGTTGGTCTCGGTAGGCGCCGGCGAAAGCGGCACCGCCGGCGATTCCATGACCGGCGCCGATGAGGCCGCCGACCGCGGCTGGCTCTGGCGCAGCGCTACCAAAGCATCGATGACCTTCGGCGAGAGTGAATCGCGGCTGACGATCGCCTTGACATGCGTTGCACCCTGCATGCGCGCGATGGTGATCAGCGTATCGTCGGCGATTGCCTTTGAGGCGGCAAGAAAAGGGGCTGCGATCTCGATCGGCTGGTTGCCGATGAACAGCGCCACGGCGGCCGGCATGTTCTCGCATTGGGACAGCGCGGCGACCGCCTGGCGCTTGGCCTCGTCGGAGGAGGCCTGGAACAGCGGCATGAAAAGTTCGGCGAATTGGCGCAGTTCGGACCGTGTCGGATGAGACAGGTTCTCGAAACTGCTGACAGTCGCCATTAACACCACGTCCTTTTTCCTGACGGCCAAGGGGCTTTCTAGGTCTCGAAACCGGTCACGCACAAAAACACCCCGAAAACGCAGAATAAGGGGACCAAGGCCGATATGCGCTGGCGGAACGCATGTCAGGCCATACGGTTATGAACAAATCCTACATCGGTACGGTTAATGCATGCTGAAGATTTTATTAAAATGCAACAGAAATATACACGCGAAACGTGTTGCGACATGGTTAGCCGGCAATATAAAATGCGTGGTTTGGAAGGCGTGCTGCGACGATTGCGCATCGCTGCCGTGATGGTGGAAAAACTCAGGCGGCCCTGTGATCGCGCAGTGCGTGCAGCAGTTTTTCGCGGCTGTCGTAACCGGCCTGATAAAGGTCGAGTGCTGCGGATGCCGCGAATTGCGCGTCGACGCTTTTGATGTCGATGCGCCGCTCTGTGCACCAGGCATCAAGCGCACCGCGCAGCACGTCGAGATCTTCAGGCGAGAAAGATGAATTCACCAGCAAAGACATCGCTTGCCCTCCGCATTCCGGCAAGAACGTGGAAAATCCCCGATCGATCGGAGCCCGGAAACGTGTGATCGACATGAGCGAACATACGCGCATCTGAGCGCCTCGCAATTAAATATTTTCATGATGTATTTTTGCAACATCGCCCTTTTCTCGGCCGATCGATTCCAGCGCCGTTGCCAACTATATGAATTGTTTCTAATTTTATCCGTTGATCTCCAGCCGGCCATTTGCGCAGGCGGGGTGAAACCAAATCAACTCTTCGAGCGTTAAAGGGGAAGTAACGTGAACTGCGTTTGGCATCGGCCGAATATTAGTAAACTGTTAACTGTCATCTGTCTCAATTCGGATAGGAACGACGCGATTTGAGTATTTGGATCGTTGAAACTCCGCATCACGGTATTTCAATCAGGTGCCGTGGGAAAGGCGCGAATGCCCTCGGTCCGGTCATCCCGGTACTGCAGGACGCGCCGGCCCGCACATTGGCGGGCAGGGTGAAATCCATCGCAACTTCATCCGTCTCGGGCAGTGCATGGAGACGAGAATGGCAATAGTAGTCGCATTGGCGGATCGGCGCCCGCGGGCGCCGCGTCGCCCGGACAAAGAGCCCCGCGAAGCCAAGATCCTTTGGTTCACCGGCGTCCGCTACGAGCGGCTGGCCGAGAGCCCGAAACATCGTCCGGCGCCCGCGCCGCGCGTCAACAAGAAGTAACCGCTCTTCAACCTCAGCGAGCGGAGAATTGCTCGCAGCCGGATTCCGTCAGGAAGTTGCGCGCAGCCTCATCGAAGCTCGCCTGCGGCGCCAGCGTCCGCAGCACGGCATAGCCGTCCGGCCGTGCCATTTCCACCAGGATCGCCTGCTGCAGTTCCTGCGGCAAGTTCTTGCGCAGGTCGGTCAGCTGGATCGGACTGCCGGCCAGCACATCGAGCGCGCCGCCGACCGATGTTCTGTCGTTCATGCTGAAGACCTCGTTGGAGGCGCTGTCGTAGATCGCGATCGACCAGAAGGGCACATTGCCCTTGGCGGTGAAATGTACCGGCGCATCCTCGACGTCGAAGGAGCAGACGGCGGTGCGCAGGAAGGGGTCGCCATTGGCAAGGCCGGCCTCGTCATACTGGTCGCCGAGCAGGTAGAAATTATTGAGGTCGCCCTCCGCCTCCACGCGGGTCGCCGCATCCCTTCCGGTGAAATGCGGCAGCGACAGGATGATGACGAGATGCAGCAGGGCTGCGCCGAAAAGACCGGTCAGGACGGCGAAGAATATCCTAAGCATTGCCGCATCCGGTCTTGGTGAGCTTCGGCATGGCGAGGTCGATCACGCCGGAACTGCCGGCTGTCGGTGTGTCGAACAGCGTCAGCACCAGCCGGAAGGTGCCGGCCTCCGGCAAGGCCAGCCAGTTGCCCGGTTGCGCGACGGCGGAGATCTCAACCGAGAAACTGCTGTCTTGATTGCGCAGCACCGTCCAGGAATTGAGCGCTGAGGGATGCCCGGTCTTCACCGCTGCCGGATTGCCGCCATTGTCGGCGGTAAAGAGGGTCCAGAGCCGGGCAGGCGGCGTCTGCCCGCTGATGCGGTAGCGGCAGCCGGCATTCAGCCGCGCGCCCTCGTCGTCGACGCTCGCCGTGAAGGTCAGGCCCTCGGCGCTGCCATAGAGCAGCTTGCCGGCGCGCGCCCGATGCGACTTGGCGTAAGGATCGGCCTCGACTGTCTGCAACGCCGGAAACGCCTCCCAGGCGCCGAGCTTGATCGCCCCGAAACCCTGTGTCGCATCCAGCGCATAAAGCGAAATCATGATCCCGCCGCCGAAGGCGACGATCAGCGTGATCGCGATAAAGAGGGGGAATCGAAACACGTTATGACCTTGGAAACCATATCGGATGAAAGGGTTACCACTGATTCTGGCAGGGTGGAATGCCGAGCCGTGACATAGAGACCGATTGATCCACGTTATGCAAAGTGCGGCAACAGGGCTGTCCGGTTTGCGCGAATGGCTGCCCCTCACCCTAACCCTCTCCCCGTAAACGGGGCGAGGGGACGTGCCCTACGAGAGGTGTGCGGGGAACGGAGAGGTGGCGACATGGTCCCTTCGCCCCGTTTACGGGGGTCCGAAGGACGGGTCGAGACCTGTGGCTCGACCCCGGCTGGTGGCGGCAGCCGGATGAGGGGCAGTCCGGCAATCTCCTGGGCCAACTACTCCGCGCTCGCCACCTTCGCCGGCGCGAGCGGGGCGGCATCCTTCAGCTTTTCGCCGAGCTTCTTGAGGATGCCAGTCGATTGAACCGAGAGCATGCGCGGCCGGATGAGCTGCGGCAATCCGTCCTGCGGCTTGGCGGCGGCGGTCTTGGCGAGGTCCTTTTCCGAGGGCAGGGGGTTTTCGACGCCGGGGATGGCGCGCAGCGTCACACCCTGATGGGCGTAGTCCATGGCGCGCTTGAAGGTCATCGCCGGCAGCGAACCGCCGGTCATCTCGTTGGTCGAGGTGTAGTCGTCATTGCCGAACCAGACGGCGCAGGTGTAGTTGCCGGTGAAGCCGACGAACCAGGCGTCGCGATAGGCCTGGGTCGTGCCGGTCTTGCCGGCCGTCAGAATGCCATTGTCGAGGGCCGCCTTACGCGCCGTGCCGACATAGGGAACGCGCGACAGCATCTGGTTCATATAGGCGTCGGCCTGTTCGGACAGCACGCGTTTCGGCGCCGGTTCGTCACGGTCGAAATCGTAGAGCACGTCGCCGTCGTAATCGAGGATCTGGGTGATGCCGTGGCGGCGCGACTGATAGCCGCCGGCCGGGAAGGTGGCATAGGCCGTCGCCTGGTCGAGCACCGTCACCTCGGAGGTACCGATCGGGATGGTGACGTCGTCACGGATCGGCGTTTCGACGCCGAGGTTCTTCGCCATCGCCCGGATCGGCTGAATACCGAGTTTTTCCTTGGCGAGCCGCACCGGCACGGTGTTGATCGACTGGGCGATCGCGGTCTCAAGCGTGATGCGGCCGGCATAGCGGTTTGCGTAATTGTGCGGGCTCCAGTTGCCCCAGTAGATCGGCGCATCGACGATCGTCGTCTGCGGCGTCATGCCGCTCTCCATCGCCACCGCATAGGTGTAGACCTTGAAGGACGAGCCTGGCTGGCGCAGCGCCCTGCTGGCGCGGTTGAACTGGCTCTCGCCGTAATCCCGGCCGCCGACCATGGCGCGCACGGCGCCGCCATTTTCGATCATCACCATCGCGCCCTGCTTGGCGTGATAGGCCTCGCCATATTCGCGCAGCGACGTCTCGACCGAATCCTCCGCCGCCTGCTGAATGCCCATGTCGATCGTCGTGCGCACGATCAGCGAATGCTGGTGGAAGCGCGACGACAGCCGCTGCACCTCGTCGAAAGCCCAGTCGAGGAAGAAATCGGGCGATTCCACCTCGTTGCGGTCGACGACGGTGGCCGGATTGCGCCTGGCGGCGATCACCTGGCCCTCGGTCATCAGCCCGCTCTGCACCAGATTGGTCAGCACTTCGTTGGCGCGGGCACGCGCCGCCGGCAGGTTGACATGCGGCGCGTATTTCGCCGGCGCCTTGAACAGGCCGGCAAGCATGGCGGATTCGGCGAGGTTCACATCGGTGATGTTCTTGCCGAAATAGAACTGCGCCGCCGCCGCTGCGCCAAAAGTGCCGCCGCCCATATAGGCGCGGTCGAGATAGGTGGAGAGGATTTCCTTCTTGGAAAGGTTCGCCTCGAGCCAAAGCGCCAGGAACGCCTCGGTGACCTTGCGGTCGATCGAGCGTTCGTTCGACAGGAACAGGTTCTTGGCGAGCTGCTGCGTCAGCGTCGAGCCGCCCTGGACGACTTCGCCGGCGCGCGCATTCTCGCTCATGGCGCGGAAGAGGCCGATGAAATCGATACCGAAATGGTCGAAGAAGCGCCGATCCTCGGTGGCGATTACCGATTTGATCAGCGAATCCGGCAATTCGTCGATCGGTACGGAATTCTGGTGGATGACGCCGCGATGGCCGATGACATTGCCGTAGCGGTCGGTGAAGGTGACGGCGAAATCGCCGCGGTTGCGCCAGTCTTCCTTGGTCGCCTCGAAGGCGGGCTGGGCAAGCAGCAGCATCAAGACCGAGCCGGCCGCTCCGAGCGTCAGTCCTTCGCCGGCAAGTTCGAAGACCATGCGCTTCCAGCCGCGCACGCGGAAGCGGCGGAAGAAAATAGTGATGTCTTCCCAGATCTCGGCGGCGCGGAAGCCGGCGTTCCAGACGGTCGAATCGATCCAGGAATCGATGCGCAGCAGAATGTGACGGCTCTTCGCCGGCCGCTTTTCCGCCGCCTCGTTCGCCGCTTTTCCGGGCCTTTTTTCTGGCCCGTTTTCTGGCCCATTTCCTGGCCCATTTCCTGGGTTGTCCGGATCCTGCACGTCCTGTATTCCCGCCTGATTGCGCTTCGGTCATATCCGACGAAAGCGCGAGGCCCGCATATGGCCGCAAAGCTCTCCGATACCGGGAGAGAATTCTCCGAGTACCAGGAGTATACTGAAGGATTGATTGATTTTGCGGCTGATAACAAGAGAGATGCATCAGGGTCACGCGAATTTGCGGGTCGCTGTTGCAAGAAACGAACGATGAACGATCTGCCCTTCTGGAAGAGCAAGACGCTTGCCGAAATGACCGTCGCCGAGTGGGAAAGCCTCTGCGACGGCTGCGGCCTCTGTTGTCTCAACAAGATCGAGGAATGGGATAGCGGCGATATCTATTTCACCTCGGTCAGCTGCAAGCTGCTCGATGGCGAAAGCTGTCGCTGCTCCAGCTATGAGAACCGCTGGGATTTCGTGCCGGACTGCGTGCAGCTGACCAAGGAGAATGTGCCCGATATCGCCTGGCTGCCGCCCACCTGCGGCTACCGGCTGGTCAATGAAGGCCGCGACCTCTACTGGTGGCACCCGCTCGTCTCCGGCGATCCGGAGACCGTCCATGCCGCCGGCATTTCCGCGCGAGGCCGCGCGATCAACGAAAATGAGATCGATCTCGACGATCTCGAAGATTACGTCGTCGACTGGCCGCTGACCGTGGGCGAGGAGAAGGACGATGAGGACGCGTGAGACGGCTGGCGAAGGCTTTCTCTTGCGGTGCGAATGACGCATTCGCACAGCGCACGCCTTATCTCCGGCGCGACATATAAAATTGGCACTGGCCGCTGCTTGATTATTGAAAAGTGAGACCCTACTTGCGGTGCGACCCGCTGGTCCGGGCCCCTCTGGCGAGAGCTTCGGCACTCTTGCGATGTCGGACCCTTCTCCGACAACCAGTGCCGCAGGGGACTATCCTTGAATCTCTCTTTTTTGTTCGTCGAGTGGCTGGGAACGCCGCTCTGGATGTGGTCGAGCTTTTTCGCCCTCGTCATCGCCATTCTATCGTTCGACCTCGGTATTCTTCATAAGCAGAACAAGGAAATCGGTGTCGGCGAAAGCGTCAGGCTTTCCGCTCTCTATATCGCGCTCGGCCTTACCTTCGGTGGTTGGGTATGGTGGTACCTCGGCTCCGAGGCCGGCCTTGCCTATATGACGGGATTCGTCGTCGAAAAGACGCTGGCCCTCGACAACGTCTTCGTCATCGCCCTGATCTTCTCCTTCTTTGCCGTGCCGCGCATTTACCAGCACCGGGTGCTCTTCTGGGGCATTCTCGGCGTCATCCTGCTGCGCGCCATCATGATCGGCGTTGGCGCGACGCTGGTCGCCGAATTCGCCTGGCTTCTCTATATCTTCGCCGCCTTCCTGGTCGTCACAGGCATCAAGATGCTGGTCATCAAGGAGGCCGAGCCTGATGTCTCGAAGAACATCCTCGTGCGCTTCATGCGCAGCCGCTTCAACGTCACCGAGGACCACCACGGCGAACGGTTTTTCGTCAGAAAGGCAAATCCCAGGACGGGGAGGGTGACCTGGTTCATCACGCCGCTCTTCATGGCGCTGGTGATGGTCGAAGTGGCCGACGTCATCTTCGCCGTGGATTCGGTCCCCGCGATCTTCGCGATCACCACCGATCCGTTCATCGTCTACACCTCGAACATCTTCGCGATCCTCGGCCTTCGCGCCCTTTACTTCGCGCTTGCGGCGATGATTCATCGCTTCCGTTACCTGAAGCCGGCGCTTGCCATCGTGCTGATCTTCATCGGCTCGAAGATCTTCCTCGCCGATCTGCTGGGCCTTGAGAAATTCCCCGCCGCGCTCTCGCTCAGCATCACCTTCGCGATCATCGCTGCCGGCGTGGTCTGGAGCCTCCTCAAGACGCGGGATCCGCAGCAGCCCGCCTGAGCGGGCTCTGCACACAGAACACGTTAACAAACGAAGGAAACAGATATGATTTCGAATTTCATCGGCTGGATTTTTGCCCTGCTCGTCGTCGATCCGTTGCAGGCTGAGATACAGCAACAGGCTGAGCGCGCCCGGCTTCCCGTGGAGATCGTCCGCCAGTCCCAGGCCTGCCTGACATCCCAGGGGCCGAAGCTCATAGAGCGCGCCGCCGGCGACTACGGCTGGGCGGCGGCCACAGTCGTCAGCATAGCGATCGGCCATACCGCGCCGGCCGAACTTCTCAACGGCAGCGACCCACAATGCGCAGCCCTCGTCGGCGCCCTGAAGGGAGCCGACGAGGGTGCGTGACGGCTGCCAGCTGAAAAATGGACTGCGTGATGTCTTATCAAGACGGAAATAGACGGCGGCCGCGCGGTGTGGCCACCGCGCGGCTCCGGGAGATGCTGGAACTCGCCCGGGTGAAGGGCGGCCTCTCCATCGGTGAGGCTCTGGAGGCGATGGGCTCGACGAGCATCGCCTTCACCATCCTGTTCCTGGCAATCCCGGCGCTGACCCCGATTCCCGGGCCGTTCGGAATGGTTTTCGGTACCGCGCTCGCGCTGGTTTCCCTCCAGATCGTTGCGGGCGGCCGGAAGGTCTGGCTGCCCGCCATCGTCAGGGATCGCCGGGTTTCGTCCGCGGCGCTCGATCTCGTCGTGGGGCACGCGGTCCCGGTGATCGCCCGGGTGGAGAAGGTCGTGCGCGCCGGTCGGCTGGAGGCCCTCACCGGCCCGACGGTGCAGGCGCTTCTCGGCATTCCTGTCTTCCTGCTCGCCGTGGTGATCGCGCTGCCGATCCCTTTCGGCAATATTCTGCCGGTGTTCTCGCTGGTGGTGCTCGCCGTCGCCCTGATGGAGCGGGATGGTCTCGTCACCCTGATCGGACTGCTGCTCACATTGGCGACCATCGTCGCGACCGCCGCTTTGCTTTATTTTATCAAGGCGATGATCTTCACAGTCTCCTAGGCTGAGTGGACAGGTACCGCGGCGAGGAAGCGCCGAAGCTCCGTCTCCACATAGGCGGCCACCGGCCCCTCGGCGCCAAAACCCCACCAGATGAGCGAACCCTGCCATTGCGACAGCATCAGCCGGGCGATCGTTTCCGGCGCCTTCGCCGATCCGAAACATCGAGCGATCGCCGCCGTCAGTGCCGTTCCCCAGGCCGCCCCTCGGGCGCGCAGCACCGGATCGCGAAAATCCTCGCGAAGCACCAGCAGTCCCTCGCCATAGGCGGCGGCATTGTCGCCGTAATCCTGCGACAGGCCGACGAGCAGCGCGACGGCGCCTTCCGGCGTTTTCGGGACGGTCTCGGCAAGCCGCGCCGTTTCCGCATCCAGCCGGTCCCAGGCATAAAGCAGCGCGGCGCGCAGCATCGCCGCTTTCGTGGCGAAACGCTGCACCAGCGTCGAGCCGGAAAGCCCGCTGGCTTTCGCCACCGCCGCAAAGGTCGCTGCATCCGGCCCCTCGGCATGAATCAGCGCCAGCACCATGGCGAGAAGCTGTTCGTCGGACAGTGTACGGCGGCGCGGCATGAAATTCCTCTTGCATTCACGTTATATATAAACGATCATTCGTTTATAAACAAGGAGCGCCAGCTGGAGCAATTCCAGGAAAAGTGTGAAGCGGTTTTCCGTCCGGGATTGCGTAAAAACAAAGAGCCAATTCCTGGCGCTTCCATGACGGCATGAGGCGTTCTACAGCGCCGCGCCTCTTTAGAGGCGCAAAGGACGCTGTAACACTTTGCAGTAGCGTGGAGGATGGAGAAGTGACAGCGAACTTGCGGGAGAAAGTGGCCTTGGTGGCGGGTGCTACGCGCGGCGCCGGCCGAGGCATCGCGGTGGAACTTGGTGCCGCCGGCGCCACCGTCTATGTGACCGGGCGCACGACGCGCGCCCAGCAATCCGAGTATGCCCGACCGGAGACGATCGAGGAGACGGCCGAGTTGGTGACGTCAGCCGGCGGCAAGGGTATCGCCGTGCAGGTGGACCATCTCGTCCAGCAACAGGTCGAGGCGCTGGTCGCCCGCATCCGCGGCGAAGCCGGCCGGCTCGATATTCTCGTCAACGACATCTGGGGCTGCGAGAAGCTGTTCGAATGGGACAAGGCCGTCTGGGAGCATTCGCTGGACAAGGGCCTGCGCATGCTGCAACTCGGCATCGAGACGCATCTGATCACCGCCCATTACGCTCTGCCGCTGATGATCGAGCGGCCCGGCGGGCTGCTGGTGGAGATGACCGACGGCACGGCCGAATACAATGCCACCCATTACCGGCTGTCGCCCTTTTACGACCTCGTCAAAACGGGTGTCACCCGCATGGCCTGGGCGCATGCGCAAGATTTGGAAAAACACGGCGCCACCGCCGTTTCCATCACGCCCGGCTGGCTGCGCTCCGAAATGATGCTGGATGCTTATGGTGTTGGCGAGGAGAACTGGCGCGAGGCGACGAAGGCGCAGCCGCATTTCGCCATTTCCGAAACCCCGCGCTTCGTCGGCCGGGCCGTTGCGGCGATCGCTGCCGATGCCGACCGCGCCCGCTGGAACGGCCAGTCGCTGTCGAGCGGCGGAGTGGCCAAGACCTATGGCTTCGACGATATCGACGGTTCGCGGCCGGATTGCTGGCGCTACATGGTGGAAGTGCAGGATCCGGGCAGGCCGGCTGACGTGACGGGTTATCGCTAAACAATTCCAGGGAAAGAGGGGCTTTCCCTGGAATTGGATGCAGGCAAAAGGTCAGAGCGGCTCTGCGCTTCCGTGAAAGCTAAACCGCTCTAACGCCCCGTCATCATGCTGCGGCAAGCCGCGCCGCCTCGCGAAACGAGACCAGTCGTTTCGTCTGTTCGTCCCACAGCACCAGCTTGACGCAACGCAGGCTTTCCATGAGCGTGATGCGGCCCAGATCGGCAAGCTCAGGATGATCTCGTAGCACCTCCGGCAGCCGGTAATACGGCACCCGGCTCGACAGATGATGTACGTGGTGGATGCCGATATTGCCGGTGATCCAACGCAGCACCGGCGGCAGGTCGTAATGCGAGGCGCCGTGCAGGGCCGCATGCTGGAACTGCCAGTCCGGCTCCTTCGACCAATGTGTTTCCTCGAATTGATGCTGGACGTAGAACAACCAGACGCCGGCAGCACCTGCGAGAAGTACGGTCGGCAGATGCACCAGTAAAAAGGGGACGATCCCGACCGCCCAGATCAGCAGCGCGGCGACCACTGCGATGGCAAGGTTGGTCGCCATGGTCGAGATCCAGGGCAGGGCGCCGGAGCGCATCATGCCGAAAGGCAGGCGCTGCTTGAAGAGGAACAGCCATGCCGGTCCGATCCCGAACATCACGATCGGGTGCCGGTAGAGCCGGTAGCCGAGCCGGCCCCAGTGCGACAGCGCGTTATATTCGGCGATCGTCAGCGTTTCGATGTCGCCAACGCCGCGTTCGTCCAGGTTCCCGGCCGAGGCGTGGTGTTCCGCATGCGCCCGGCGCCAATAGTCGTAAGGCGTCAGCGTCAGGATGCCGATCGTGCGTCCAACCCAGTCGTCGACGCGGCGACGAGCGAAAAACGAGCCGTGGCCGCAATCATGCTGGATCATGAACAGCCGGAGCAGGAAAGCGGCGGCGGGAAGGACGAGGATCAGGCCGGGCCAGAAGCTGTAATGAACCGCTGCCCATGCTGCAGCCCAGAACAGCGCGAAGGGGACGACGGTGACGGCAAGCTCGAAGGCGCTGCGTCCGGCCCGCGGCTGGCGATATCCGGCAAGGATCTTCAGCCAGCGCTTTTCAGCGAAAAGCGCCGCTTGCTCCGCGGATCGCTCCGGGTTTTCGGATCGCTCCGGGTTGTCGTCGGGCTCACCCATAGGGGCCACTTGGATTTCCTCGCACTCGCTGCGGCGCGTAGATTCGATCACAGAGTGACGCCGTGAAAGGCGGCGATCGCCGAAAAGCCGAGTGCAATCACCACGGCCGAACGAATGAGGAAGAGCGGATAGTCGAAGTGGTACATCGTATGAAGAGTGGTCATGGTTACAGCAATTCCTGTTTTTCTGAAAACATGTCAATGGGTGATGGTGTCACGCCGGAGCGCGGCGCGTTCGACAAGACGCGCTATCACTTGCGCTGTTATGCGCACGGGGCGGAGCGGGGGCTCGATAAGAGGTTCTATTTCTTTGGAGCACTGCCCTGCGGGGCGGTTTTGGTCGCCGTCTTCATCTGATTGGCGAATGTGCTTTCCACCTTCGCTGCCTGCTTGTCCTTCTTCGGCTTCCGGACCTCGCGATTGCTTCTTACTTGTCCTTTTGCCATCGATAAAATCTCCCTTTAGATCGAAATTGAAAGCCGCAGCCTGCGTGGTATTCGCCCCGCTTGTCGGTCGCGATCGGAGATCGCGGGATCGTCATGAGGGGCAACCCGACAACACCGGGCCGCAGGGATGGAATGAAAATGATGCCTGCTGAAACCGCATCGCAGTCTGGAGGCGGATGACCGGAGAGGTCACCGAAAGCCAAACCCGACGTTGAGACGGGACGTCACCATGCTTTCGCGATCGGGAAAATGGCGGGGCCGGAAATCCGGTCACCGCAAATGCCGCATCGGCCAAATCAGCGAGCCCTCCTTATAGAGTAAAATTGAGGTGCCATTAAGGCCACCGCCGCAGGAAAGCCATATTTCCACAGGGGATAAAACGTGCCGCGCAAAACTGGGCAGCGGTTTTGCGATAACAGCATGCGAAACAATAGGGCTAAAGCGCGAGGGATAAATCTTCCGACGCGCTTAGTCATTCACGGGAAACAGGCGGATCAGCTTCGTTCTTTCCATCTCCGCACGGCCTGATGCAGACATGATGCCGCGGGCCAAACAGAGTTCTATGTCCCGTCCGATATCGAGCGGTACCAGCATGCCGCCGGCCTTGAGCAGACGGTCTGTCATCGACAGAAGCAGATCCACTTTCGCCCGGCAGCCATCGATTTCCAGGAGCGCCACCCGGCGCTCCCTGTCGATGTCGGCAAGATCTCTAGCCTGCTCGCGTTGTTGGTAAGCCCCGAATTGTACCCATCCGAAATAACCGGCCGCTGCGACGCAGATACAAAGCAAGAGGGCTTTTCGCACAATATTCCTTCGGAGCCGGGCGGCTCGCTTGCCGCTAGAAATCAGTGAGAGCATGATGTCGTCCGAAAACCGCTCACACTTTTCGGCATCATGCTCTAGACGGCGGCGCGTCTTTCGCGGGGCAATCCCTGTATCGCATATCGGTTAAAGACGGGGGTTACCGGTTTCGGCGGCGTTTTCAGCTTGCCGAAATGGTGTTCGAGCGCTTGTGAGAGCATGGCCGGCGAGGTGACGCCCTCTTCGAACAGCCTGATCAACAGCATGGCGGCGACGTTAAAGACACGTTCGTTACCGATCAGGATTTTGGCGTCGTAGCCGGCGTCGTCGAGCACGCCTTGCAGCATGTCGAGATCGGACGAAGTCAGATGCGACTTTTCGAAAGTGGAAGACATCGGTCCTCCTTTCATCGGGGCAAGGGTATAAAAACCCTCAGTCGGCAGCGCCCTTACACTGGCTGCCGAAGTTGCGACCATGCGCCTTTCACCCAGGCAACGCAACGGGATTCTTTGCAGCTGTCGCTCCGGTTCATGAGCAGCCCGCACCGGTCAGGGTGCGGGCCGATGGAGGTCATTCCGCCGCCTGGTAGCTGGGTCTCCGGGCGGCCGATGTCCGCGGCCCGGTGGCTGCAAGCAGGGTAATCGCCACCGCAAGCAGCGCCACGAAAGCGATGCCGGCGACATAGGGGTTCCAGCCGAAATGCGGTGCGGCGCCGAAGACTGCCGAGGCCGCCGCAAGCACGATGCCGCCGCCGATCTGGAAGGAGGCGAAGAGCAGCCCGGAGGCGAGCCCCGACTTGTCGTCCTCCACGTCGGAAAGGGCCGCGACCTGCACCGAGGGGTAGGTCATGGCGTAGCCGAGGCCGAGCGGGATCTGCGAGAACAGCACGAGCAGGATCGGGTCGACATGTCCGAGTGCGGTCACCCAGAAGATATAGCTGAACGCCTGCAGGCCGACACCCGCTGCCATCAGCCCGGTGGCGCCGCGATTTTGCGCGAGCGTCGCAAAACGTGGCGCCAGGAACATCACGAAGACGCCGCCAAGCGCAAAGCAGAAGCCGGTGGTGAAGGCCGACCAGCCGATGACGTTCTGATAATAGAGCGTCGCCAGGAACTGGAAGCCGACATAGGCGCCCTGGAAGAGGGCGGCGATCGCATTTGCATGCCGGAGCTTGGCCCGGCGGAACATGCCGAGCGGCACCATCGGATCGGCATGGCGCGCTTCGACCACGAGGAAGAGCAGGATCAGCACCAGCGACGCGACGAGCGAACCCCAGGTCGCAAAAGCCTGCCAGCCGGCGGCCGCAGCATTGGTGATGCCGAAGACGAAGAGCAGCAGCCCGGGGGTGATCGTCAGCGCACCGGCCCAGTCGAAGCTCGGCCGCGGTCCCGTCCTTTTCGGGTCGGCCGGCAGCGCCAGCGGCGCAAGAAGGAGCGTCAGGATGGCGACGGGCGCGCCCATGACAAGCGTCGCCCGCCAGCTGAAGATCGTCGCGGCACCGCCGAGCACCATGCCGAGCACGAAGCCGGTGGCGCCGGTCGAGGCGAAGACCCCGAGCGCCTTTGCCCGTGCGGTTCCCTCGCCGAAGACGGAGAGCAGCAGCGCAAGGGCGGCAGGCGCGGTGAAGGCGGCGGCAATGCCCTTGATCAAGCGGGCGGCGATCAGCGTCGGCCCGCTATCGACGAAGCCGCCGGCGATGCTGGCGGCGGCAAAGATCGCCAGCGACCAGAGGAAGACGCGGCGATGGCCGAAGACGTCGGCGACCCGGCCGCCGAGCAGCAGGAAGCCGCCATAGCCGAGCACATAGGCGCTGACGGCCCATTGCAGCGATGTCGCCTCCATGCCGAGTTCGGCCTGGATGGCGGGAAGCGCAACGCCGATGGTGGAGACGTCCATGGCGTCGAGGAAATTGGCGGTGCAGAGCAGCAGCAATGCCAGCCCCGCCCCGCTTCGCGATTTGGAAAGAGTCATCGAAATCGTTCCTTCTTTGCTGCCGCCTCATCGGGGAGGTTGCCGGGCGGCAGGGAACGAGAAAATGTACAGCTTCCTTTCCTATTGCAAATTGATAGTAGCCATGCCAGGTATTACTGACGATGATGAATGATACCACTCTTCGCAAGATCGATCTCAATCTCCTGTTGGCCTTTTCGGTGCTGATGCAGGAGCGCAATGTCAGCCGAGCCGCCGAGCGGCTGCTGCTCGGCCAGCCGGGCCTGTCCGCCGCCTTGCGGCGCCTGCGCGAGGCGCTGGACGACGAATTATTCGTGCGTGTCGGCCGCGGCCTGCAGCCGACACCGCGCGCCCTTTCCATCGCCCCGGCGATCGAGGATGCGCTCTCGGGCATCGAGCGTGCCATCCGCCCGCAGGCCGAATTCGATCCGGCCAGCTGGCAGGGCGAGTTCCGCATCGGCATGTGCGACAATCTCGAATCGGCCTTCTTCGGCCCGCTTGCCGCCCGTCTTCTAAAGCTTTCACCCGGTGCCCGGCTGATCGGTATCGCTTCCGAAAAGCGCGATGCCGCACGCCGGCTGGATGAAGGCGTCTTCGATTTCAGCGTCGCGATGCACGACGATCCCGCCTCCTGGCACATTCGCGCGCCGCTGTTCGACCAAGTCTCGATCTGCATCTACGATGAAGCTCAGCTCGGGCTGAAGGCGCCGTTGAGCCTCAAGGATTTCGCCAAAGTCGCGCATGTCACCGTCTCGTTTGAAGGCAACACCTCGACCGGTATCGACATGGCGCTGAACCGCACCGGCGATGTGAGACAGGTGGTGGCGACCGTCCCGCGCTTTTCCGCTCTGCCGATGGTGCTGAAGGCGATGCCTGCCATTGCCACCGTGCCGGAATCGATCGGTCGCTGCATGGCGCAGTTGCATGGGCTGATGCTTTGCGAGCCGCCGCTTTCGCTGCCGGCCGATCCCGTGACGATGCTTTATCGCCGAGTCGACCAGACGGACGGCCGGGCGCGCTGGTTCCGTCGCCTGTTCATCGATGTAACCAATAAAGCGCTCGAAGCTTCCGGCTGCTGCGTATCCATTCCGAGAGCCGCTGCCTGACGGTCCGTTATAGCTCGCCTTTGTGAAAATACGCTTCGAGGCGGTAGCCGTCCGGGTCGATGATGAAGGCGGCATAATAGAAGCGCCCGTAATCCGGCCGCACACCTGGTTCACCATTATCCGTGCCGCCGGAGGCGACGGCCGCCGCGTGAAAGGCATCGACCGCCGCCTCATCAGGCGCGACGAAGCAGAAATGCAGCCCGGATCGCATGTCGGCAACAACAGGCTGCTCGACCTGCATCACCCAGAGCCCGACCGTGTCCGGGCCGTAACCGATCGTGGTGTCGGAATTGGACTGGCGCTCATATCCGAGCGGCGCCAGCGCCGCATCGTAGAAACGACGGGCTCTTTCCAGGTCTTTTACGCCGATGGAGATATGATCGAACATGGACTGCGAACTCCTTCTCTGCTCATCCTCGGTGTGAGCTCTCTCATCACCCGGTGTGAGCTCTCTCACCCCCAAGATGGCACGATGACAACATCTTTCAACCGCCGTCCTAAGTCAGCGAACGGGCGCATCGTCAGCGGCCTGCGCGTTCATTCATGGCCGGCGATCCCGTCCAGCGCCTTGGCGAAGAAATCGGGGGCTCCGAAATTGCCGCTCTTCAGCGCAAGCCCGAGCGGTCCGGAGCGATCGGCCACGAGAACGGGCACGCCGGGATCGATCTCCGGCCCGATCATCATGTTTTTGAGACCGAGCGCTTCCACCACCGCGCCGGAGGTTTCTCCGCCGCCGACGACGATCTGCCGCATGCCGGCATCGGCGAGCCGCCGCGCCAGTCCACCGAAGAAGGTCTCGATTTTTCCAGCCACGTTCTCGCGCCCGAAACGCTGCTGCACGAAGCTCACCACTTCAGGAGCGGCTGTCGAATAGACGATCGGATTTTCGGCGGCATTCGCCTCCACCCAGCGTGCCGCGCGCTCCACCGACATCGAGCCGCGCATCAGCACCGCCGGATCGATCGCAAGCCCCGGATGGTTCTGCAGGTGGCAGGCGACCTGGTTCTGCGAGGTCGTCGAGCAGGAGCCGCAGATCACGACACCGGGACCGTCGACCAGGGGCACCTCGGTCGCAGCGCCTGAGAGCTTGCCCTGGTCGCGGAAATTCTGTGGCAGGCCCTGCGCAATGCCCGATCCGCCGGTCACCAGCTTGTGGTCGGCGACCGCGGCCGCGATCGTCGCCAGGTCGGCGTCCTCGATGGCGTCGACGACGACGAGACGGTGGCCGGCGGTGAGTTCGGCGCGCAGGCCGTTGCGCAAGGCCGCAGCGCCAGAGCGCACCACGTCGAGCGTAATGCTGCCGATCTCGCCCTTCGTCTGCTGCCGCAGCCAGCGGCGGATGTCGGGATCGGTCATCGGCGTCAACGGATGGTTCTGCATGCCGGATTCGCTGAGCAGCCGATCGCCGACGAAGAGATGTCCCATGAAAAGCCGCCGGCCGGTCGCCGGAAAGGCCGGGCAGACGACGGCGACGCCGGTGCCGGTGAGGCGCAGCAGCGCTTCGGCCACCGGCCCGATATTGCCTGAAGGCGTCGAATCGAAGGTCGAGCAATATTTGAAGACGATCTGCTCGCATCCCTGCTCGAGCAGCCAGCGCGCCGCCTCCAGCGACTGGCGCACCGCATCGTCGACCGGCGCCGAGCGCGTCTTCAGCGCGACGACGCCGGCCTCGCAATCCGTCTTGCCGCGGCCGGTGCCGATGAACTGCACGGTCGACATGCCGCCTCTCGCAAGCGTGTTGGCAAGATCGCTGGCGCCGGTGAAATCATCGGCAATCGCCCCAAGCAGCATGTCAGGAAAGCTCCGGCAGGCGGCCTTCGAGCCCGTCCTCGATATGCACGCGAATGATCTCGTCGAAGGATGTTTCAGCGCTGAAACCGAGCGCCTGCGCCCGGCTCGCATCGAAATTGCCCGGCGCAGCCACCAACTCGCGGCCGACCATCCCGGCCGCGCCTATGACAGGGTTTTTCATCTGAAGCGGCCCTCCACTCGAAGACATCGACGCCGGCTTCCGGCGCGAGTCGGCCCCGAACCGGCAATGTCTCAGTTAAGACAAGGCGAGCGACGCTGTCACGTGATTTTGGGGGAGGGCGCAGTTCGTCTCAGCGCTGCTGTGGGCGGCTGCTATGAACCGGGAACGGACAGGCGGTCCTATGGCAGCTACAGCCTGCGGCAAAGCCTGAGGCTGGAGATTGCCGCATCCGCCCAGGTCTCGTTCTAAACGGCGCCTTCGGCGACGCTTTGCATCTGTTCCAGGTTGGTCACCTCATAGGTCCAGACTCGAAACGCCTTCAGCACATGCGGTCCGAAGGAATTGATGAGCGGTATGTCGGCGGCATCGCGCCCGCGTGCGACGATGATGCGACCGATCCGCGGCGTGTTGTTGCGCGGATCGAATGCATGCCATGCACCGTCGAGGAAGACCTCGATCCAGGCGCTGAAGTCCATCGGATCGACGACGGGAATACCGATGTCGCCGAGATGACCATTGATATATCGGGCAGGAATGTTGAGGCACCGGCACAACGCCACCGCGAGATGCGCAAAGTCGCGACAGACGCCGACACGTTCGTGAAACGCCTCGAAGGCTGTCCGCGTCGATCGCGCCTGCATATAGTCGAATTGGATATGGCCGTGAACGAAGTCGCAGATCGCCTGAACGCGGCCCCAGCCGGGTGACACGGTGCCGAACATATCCCATGCAATTTGACTGAGACGGTCCGTCTCGCAATAGCGGCTGCCCATCAGGTAGACGAGGCAATCATCCGGCAACTCCGAAACCGGGACTTCCCTGGCGCCTGGCAGCGACCTGTCCGCCTGGCCGTCATCTTCGATCGTCGCATCGCCCCATATGGTCAGGTCGCCCGCCGGGGCAACCAGCCGAAGGCAGCGGTTGCCGAAGAGATCGCGATAAGTCGATGTGGGAACATCGGGCGTCGTGAAGACCGTTTCCGGAATTCTGATGTCGGCCGCACGATCATCATGAACCGACAACAGGCATACCAATGCGGTCGGCTGCGGGCAGGTCAGCGTGATTTCATAGCCGTAACGGATCAACATGGAGCGTTCCCGCGCGTTCGGATCCGCCTAGCGGAAATCCGCCGCAGTTAGAGTGTAGAAGGCGCGGCGGCGGTAGGAATAGGCTTTGTGTGCCACGTCCTGAATGGAGTTGCGCAGGGCGTCGAACGCCGAAAGCCACCTCGTTTCCGAAGGCTCGGTTCTTTGCAATATCGTGTCGGATTTCGCCAGCGCGCCAACCTCGATGAAGAACAACACCTGGAACATGCCGTCATGGCCGACGAAGCGCACAGCATTTCTCGCCGCATCGAAGCTACGGCTTTGGTTTAGAAAAGCTAGCGCCATGGTTGGACCGGCGGGACCTTGCGAGCACTCCGAGCGGCGCCCGACAGCCTCAGCCATTCCTTCCGGTATCCTATGTTGAGGAGATTGAAGGACATCATGTCTTTCCCGGCCTGCGAACGGCTCTTGCCGATCATGGCATGGTCGGCGTGCACGGGACCGCTTGAAGATGCACGATAGACGGTCCACGAACGGGCGGATTCGATCTGGCGGTCGTGTTCGATCTCCATGGAGTAGCGGCCGGGCGCTTCCCATGTGTGGACGGCAAAGGCATTCCGTCTTCGTTCGGCTTCGTCTTCATGGCTGTTCACGATGTCAACCTTTCGTCATTCGGGCCGTGGCCATGGCCAAACGTCCTCTCGATCAGTGTTGCGCCGCTGCCGGCGGGCGATAGGTTTACCAGTTCCAGGCTGTCTTCCGTCGCGACCCGCTCATGACGTTCATCGTCACTGCGGATGCGGTATTGCAGCATATTTCCCCTGAGAGGCAGCGTGGCGGTAATACGGTATGTGTCGGGGAGCTTGGAGGGAACAACCAGGAACCCGTCCTTCACTCGGACAGTCTGCCCCACTTTGAAGATATGAGTTGCTGCCTCGCGCCTGATCGAGCGTCCATTGCGTTGCGGGATGCGCGTAGCGGTCATGACGGTTTGTGGTCCTTTTCCAGCGCGGTTTCGAGATCTGACAGGTGGATAGGCATCATCTGCTGCGTCGAACTCTGCGCGGCGATCGCCGGCAGGTGGATGAAGGCGCCGACCCTTAGCCAGGCAAGCCTGGAAACGCTATCGATCAATTCCTCGTCATAATCGACGCGGTATTCTCCGGCTGGCTGCGCCCCGTCGAAACCGGGCAGGCGGAATGGGGATGAAAAGCGGACGACGGTTTGTGTGGTGCGACTGGTCACGGCTGAGGCCTCCGCAGGAAGACACCGATGCGTTTCCTGTATCGTTGAGATCCGACCCGGACGAACTCGAGGCTGCCGGTACATCCGCGGTCAGCGCCAAGCTCATTCCGGATCGGAATAGGCGAAATCGACGCCGGAACGACGTCATAGATTGCTATCGAAAATTCAGTGGTGATGGCGGGTCGTAGATCTCTGACACCGCGAAGCCAAGTCGGCCAAATCGACGAGGCCTATCATTGCGCCTCGATTGAGTTTAAATCAAGATAATTCGGATTTATCTATGAAAAACGCTAAATTAACTCGACGATACGTTAAATAAAATTGAGCGCGATGGCGTAAAAATTCTATTCATTTCCCGATTATTACAAAATATCCGCTCAAATTGATTTCCTGAATTTTTAAAGAAATTCCCTGCGTGAACAATATTTCTTGGCACTCCTATCAATCGAGTGCCACGGGTGCTATTTATGAATTGCAGCCGCCCTACGCGCCGGCAGCAGAAAGACCTCTATGAAATTCCGTTCACTTCACGACCGCGTCGTCATTCGGCGTGCGGAAGGCGATGTCAAATCCAAGGGCGGGATCATCATTCCAGACACCGTCAAGGAGAAGCCGCAGCAAGGCGAAGTGGTCGCAGTCGGCCCGGGCCTGCGCGACAAAGGCGGTAATCTCGTCCCGCTCGATGTCGAGGTCGGCGATCTCATTCTGTTTGGAAAATGGTCGGGGACCGAGGTCACGATCGATGGCGAAACCCTTCTGATCATGAAGGAGACCGACATCATGGGCATCGTCGAAAAGACCGAAGCGGCTGCCGGCAAAGCCGCCCGAGGGTCGAATTTGTGACCCGCAACTCAAGACCGAACTGGGAAGAAATATCATGTCTGCCAAGGAAATCAGGTTCTCCACCGACGCGCGCGACCGCCTGCTGCGCGGCGTCGAATTGCTCAACAATGCCGTCAAGGTGACGCTTGGCCCGAAAGGTCGCAACGTCGTCATCGACAAGGCCTATGGTGCACCGCGCATTACCAAGGACGGCGTCAGCGTCGCCAAGGAGATCGAGCTCGAAGACAAGTTCGAAAACATGGGCGCGCAAATGGTGCGCGAGGTGGCTTCGAAGACAAATGATCTTGCCGGCGACGGCACGACGACGGCAACGGTGCTTGCCGCCTCCATCTTCCGCGAAGGCGCAAAGTTCGTCGCTGCCGGCATGAACCCGATGGATCTGAGGCGCGGCATCGATCTCGGCGTTATCGCCGTCGTCAAGGAAATCAAGGCGCGGGCGATGAAGGTCAAATCGTCAGGCGAGATCGCCCAGGTCGGCACCATTGCCGCCAATGGCGACGCCACCATCGGGGAGATGATCGCCAGGGCGATGGACAAAGTCGGCAATGAGGGCGTCATAACAGTCGAAGAGGCGCGAACCGCCGAGACCGAACTCGATGTCGTCGAGGGCATGCAGTTCGATCGTGGATATCTCTCGCCCTATTTCGTCACCAATGCCGAGAAGATGCGTGTGGAACTGGAGGAGCCCTATATCCTCGTTCACGAGAAGAAACTCGGCAGCCTGCAGGCGCTGCTGCCGATCCTGGAAGCCGTCGTACAGACCGGCAAACCGCTGCTCCTCATCTCGGAGGACGTCGAAGGCGAGGCGCTGGCGACGCTTGTCGTCAACAAGCTGCGCGGCGGCCTGAAGGTCGCAGCCGTCAAGGCGCCGGGCTTCGGCGATCGCCGCAAGGCGATGCTCGAAGACATTGCCGTGCTGACCGCCGGCCAGATGATTTCCGAGGATCTCGGCATCAAGCTCGAGAACGTCACGCTCGATATGCTCGGCCACGCCAAACGCGTGCTGATCGACAAGGAAAGCACCACGATCATCGACGGCTCCGGCGACAAAGCGGCCATCCAGGCGCGCATCCAGCAGATCAAGGCGCAGATCGAAGACACCACCTCCGATTACGACAAGGAAAAACTGCAGGAACGCCTGGCGAAACTCGCCGGCGGCGTTGCGGTCATCCGCGTCGGCGGCGCGACCGAGACGGAGGTCAAGGAAAAGAAGGACCGCATCGACGACGCGCTGAACGCCACCCGTGCGGCGGTCGAAGAGGGCATCGTGCCCGGCGGCGGCGTGGCACTGTTGCGCGCCAAGTCGGCGCTCATGGGCCTGACCGGGGAGAACGCCGACGTGACGGCGGGCATCTCGATCGTGCTCAGGGCGCTCGAAGCCCCGATCCGGCAGATCGCCGACAATGCCGGGTTCGAAGGCTCCATCGTCGTCGGCAAACTCGCCGACAGCAATGATCACAATCAGGGCTTCGACGCACAGACGGAGACCTATGTCGATATGATCGAGGCCGGCATCGTCGATCCTGCCAAGGTCGTGCGCACCGCTCTGCAGGACGCCGGTTCGATCGCGGCGCTGCTGATCACCGCCGAGGTGATGATCGCCGACATTCCCGCGAAAGATTCTGCGCCTGCTGCCGGAAATGGCGGCATGGGCGCTATGGGATACTGAGGCCAGCTTGACCCGGTCCGGCGTCGCCGGACGGCACAACCCGAATAACAGACAGGGAGAATTCCAATGTCCGTACAGAGCAGCAGCAAGACATCGATTACCCAGCGTTTCGACAGTTACCAGCCGTCCAAGACGCTTCTCGCCTGGGCCTGCGTCGTCACGGCGATCGCCACGATGATCATCGGCTTCAGCTGGGGAGGTTGGGTCACAGGCGGCACATCAAGCAAAGCGGCAGCCGCTGCCGGCGACACCGCACGCGGAGAACTGGCGTCGGCCATTTGCGTCGAGCGATTCAAGGCGGCGCCGGATGCGAGCGCTAAATTGATCGAGTTCAAGGCGATTACCGAAGGCTACAAGCAGCGTCAGTTCGTTGAGGCCGGCGGTTGGGCGACTATGCCCGGCCAGACTTCAGCCGATAGCCGAAGTGTTCAAGGCTGCGCCACAGCGCTTGCCGTCTGACACCGTTTTTCCAGAGCGCTCCGATATATGTGCGGAGCGCTCCCACTGTTGAAGCAGGAAATGACCCATGATCCGTTTCGTGAAAAAGAGCGACCCGAAGCCAGCCGCAGAAGACGCCGGCGGCGAAAGCGTCAAGAAAGTTCCTGAGGCAGCCGCCGAGGGGCCCAAGAAAGCCGCCAACGACAGCACGCCTCGCCGCGCGCCGCAGGCGGCGGAAGATGGCGACCCGCTTATCTGAGCACAGCGCCGCACCGCAGTTCACGACCTAAAGCGCGTCGCGATCTTTCGGATTCGCTCGTCGCGCTTTAGCTCTTTCTTTTTACGCATGCCGTTGTCGCAAAACCGCGGCACACTTTTGCGCGACATGCTTTAGCGATAGTCCAGCCAGACCCCGCCGGCGTCGGCGGACCGTACGCAGTTTTCCACCCAGCGCACACCTTCCAGTCCGGCATCGACATCGGGAAAGACGAGCTCTTCGATCCCCGCAGGAGCGAGGCCGCGCTCTCTGTTGATGGCAAAGCCGAAGCGGCGATAGAGGTTCGCCCAGGCTTCGAAGAGACCTTCCGGGTGACCGCCGCCGATCCGGTCGTCGATCCTGGCCTCGGGATAGAGATAGTCCATGCCACGCTCGAGAATGCGGGCCGGTTCGCCCTGGATCTCGTAGGAGAGTTGGTTCGGCCGCTCGTCCCACCATTCGATGCTGGCCTTCGAGCCGACTATGCGGATCTTCTGGCCATGCATGGAGCCGGCATTGACGGCGCTCGACCAGATGGTGGCGATCGCGCCATTATCATATTCCATCAGGGTCACCGCATTGTCTTCGAGCGGCGCGCGGCTTTTGACGAAGCTCTGGCGGGTGCAGAGCAGCCGCCTGATCTTCAGATGCGGCAGGATGACCTTGGCGATATAAAGCGGGTGGGTCCCGACATCGCCGAGGACATAGCTGGGACCTGCGAATTTCGGATCGACGCGCCACCGCGTCGCGGGGTTCTGCTCCTCCACCGCAGCACTATGGAAACCATGGGCGAATTGCAGGTTGACGATGCGGATTTCGCCGAGATCGCCATTCCTGACCATCGCGCGCGCCTGCTCGATCATCTGATGGCCGGCATAACCATAGGTCACGCCGACGATACGGCTGCGCGCCTTCGAAAGCGCCTTCAGCTCCTCGGCTTCGGCGGTCGTGAAGCAGAGCGGCTTTTCGCAGATCACATGCAGATCATGTTCGAGCGCTGCCTTGCAGATCGCGAAATGGGTGTTGTTGGGTGTTGCGATCGACACGGCCTCGATGCCGTCGGCCCGCCCGGCTTCAGCCGCAAACATCGCCGCATAGTCCCGGTAGCTCCTGGCTTCGTCGAGCCCGAGATCGACGCCGTAGGCGCGGCCGCGTTCCGGATCGATATCGAAGGCGCCCGCCGCAAGGGCAAAGACATCGTCGCGATGCGCTGCCGAGCGATGAATATAGCCGATCTGGCTGCCCTTGCCGCCGCCGACCATGCCCCAGCGGATCGGCTTTCTCCTGTCGTTTGTCATGCTATCTTCCCTAAAACCCGACCGACCTGAGATAGTCGCGGCTTTGCTTCACGTCTTCGAGGCTGCCGGCGACATTGAGCGGATTGCGCTCCTGCTCGACGGTGATGAAGCCGTGATAGCCGATCTCCTCGAGCGTCCGCCTGACGGCGGGATAATCGATGACGCCGCGGCCGATCGGGCACATGACGCCCTGTCCGCAGGCCTCGAAGAAGCGGATCTTCTCGCCAAGCACACGGTCGAAGACGGTCTGGTCGATGTCCTTGAAGTGGACGTAGTCGAGCCTGTCGGCATAGCGGCGAAGCATCTCCACGGGATCCATGCCGGCATAATAGCTATGGCCGGTGTCGAGGCAGAAGCCGGCGATCTCCTGCGGAATGTTACCTGCCACCCGCTCGATCTCATCGGCGAATTCGATATAGCCGCCCGCATGCGGGTGGATGACGGCGCGCACGCCGTATTTGCGCGCCGCGAGTTCGGCGATCGCCGTGATGTTCGCGACCATCCCGGCCCAGGCCTTGTCGTCGAGACGCGGCGCACGATCGGAATGGCCGGCGGCATAGTCCCGCTCGTCGTGCCCCCAGTCCATGACCGTGAGATAGGGCGTCCTGAACCGCTGGCCTGCCACCTGTTCCGGCTGCGGCAGCCTGGTGATGACGGCGCAGATTTCATCCGTCTGCCGCAGCAAAGTCTCGCGATTTTCAGGAGAGACCAGATCGTCGAAGATCGTGCCGGCGACGATGAAGAGGTTGCGCTCGGCGAGTGCCTTTGTAACGAGCGCATCATCGAGCGGCACATAGCCGTACGGTCCGAGTTCGAGACCGCCATAGCCGGCTGCCGCCGCCTCGTCGAAGACGCGCTCCCAGGCGGGAAGATTTGGATTGTTGACGTCATCAACGCCCCAGCAGCAGGGGGCTGTCGTAATCGTGATGGTCACGGTTTTATTCCTGAAAAATGGTGGTGCCCGAGCGGATGTTGACGATCAGCCAAGTTTCCCGGGCCAGTATTTGTCGACATATTTCTGGATTTCGGAGCGCATGAAGCGGCCGGAATCATCGGCACGCTCCTCCCAGCCGAAGACGCAGGCGGTGATGATGCCGTCGAATCCGACCGCGGCGAGCGAGGAGAAGAAGACATCCCAATTGATCTCGCCCTGGTACATATCCATGTGCTGATGGATGGTGACCTTCGCGCCCGGCGGATTGATGATGTAGCGCAGCCCCGATGACGCCTTGTGATTATAGGTATCGGCCACATGCACATGGGCAATCAGCGGGCCGGCATCGCGGATCATTCCCGCCATGTCGTCACCGAAATAGAAGGTATGCGGCGCGCAATAGAGGAATTTGACGTTCTTCGAGCCGATGGTCTTCAGCATGTCGATCCCCGGATGCAGCGTCTCGCACCAGTCTTCCGGATGCGGTTCCATGTTGAGCGTGACGCCCTCGCGCTCGAACACCGGAACGAGCTCTTCCATCGAGCGCCACCAGGCAGCCTCGCTGTGCTCGTGGGTATGCATGCCGCCGCAGCAACTGGCGCGGTGGCTGCGATCCGGCGACGGCCCGCGGCCAAATTCCGAGTTCATCGTATCGCAGCCCATCTCGGCCGAAATCGCGATGGCTTCCTTCCAGTAGCGCACCGCTGCCTGCCGCTCGTCCTCGTGCGGGCTCGCCCAGCGATACATCGGCAGGATCGAAGCGAGCTGGACGCCGTGATCCTTCAGGGCCGACTTGAATTCCGCGATGCGTTCCTTGTGTGCCCGCGGGCGCACCCACCAGGGCAGAAAATCGTCGCGCGGTGAAAGCTCGATATGCTCATAACCGAGCTCCGCCGCCTTGCGGCAGAGATCGCGCAGATTGAGGTGACGGTGCATATGTGGGTCGAGTGCGATCTTCATCTGGCTCCTCCGTCATCCCCGGCCGCGTCGTGCCGGCGGATGATCCTTGATCTCGGTTGTTTCGGACGTCCGGTGCTCCTCCCGGATTGCTGGCACGATACTGCCGCGGCGCCCCCATGCTCCAATGCTTCCTTGATCAAATTTGATCATTGACGGCGCAGCGTGCCGATGCTCTGCTGTGTCAGCTTTGGGAGTGAGTGAGCCCTGATGAAGGTGACTTTGAAGGATGTCGCAAGCCAAGCCGGCGTCGGCACCGCGACCGTGGAGCGCGTCCTCAACGGCCGCGGCGGCGTGCGGCCAGAGACGGTGGAGAAAGTCTTCCTGGCGGCAAGACGGCTTGAATACCGGCAGAGCCTGCCGGTCGCCCATCGCGGGCTGATCCGGATAGAGGTCATCCTCGTTCGTCCGGAGACCAGCTTCTATTCGCGTCTGAACCGGGCGTTCGAGCGCATTGCCGCCTCGCTCGACGACAGCATTGTCGTTCACCGCACCTTCGTCCGCGAGAACGAACCGGCGCAATTCGCCCGCTACATCGCCCACCCGGCGGGACGCCGGTCAGCGCTGATCGTGGTTGCTCCCGACCATGCCGATGTCGTCACCAGCGTGCGGAAGGCGGCCGGTCTCGGCATTCCCGTCGTCCAGATCATGACCCGTCCGGCCCCCGAACTGCCCTATGTCGGCATCGACAACTACGCTGCCGGACGCACCGCGGCTCACTACATGTCGGGCATGCTGGCGCAGCGCCCCGGTTCGTTCGTCGCTCTCTGCCACAGCGGCGCCTATGAGAACCATAAGGAGCGGATCCGCGGCTTCTCCAGCTATCTCTCAGAGAATGGTTCAAACGAGCACCGTTTCATCGAGGTCATGTTCGACCTCGATGACGAGCACAACGCCATCGAGCTGCTGCACGCGGCCCTCCGGCGCGAACCCGGCATCATCGGCGTCTATAGTGCGGGCGGCGATAACAAGGGTGTTGCCAGGGTGCTCGAGGCAAACAAGGCTAGGCGACCGTTCTGGGTCGGCCACGAATTGACCGGAGAGACGCAGGACTATCTCCGCCGCGGCATCATGTCGATCGTGCTCGACCAGGCGCCGGAGGTGCAGGCGAGGCGATCGATAGATCTTGCCCTGAACAGGCTGGGTCTCATCGAGGTGGAGGTCAGCGCCGAGCCGGTGCGCTTCCTGACGATCACGCCGGAAAATCTCTGAGGCGGGATGAGGATGCCCAGACAATCCGATCGAATGGGCGCCAGCGGCTTTCACGATGCCGGCGCGACCTTACTGCAGCTGCGGCTTTCTGAGAAAGCTGTTGCGGTCGGCGGATTTGACGCGCAGCCAGGCTTCCCGACCATTCCTGAGGATCCGCATGGGAATCTCGGCGCCGGCGGGGCCGCTGCTCCAGATCTTGCGATAAAAATCGGCCAGGCCATCGACCTCTTCGTCGCGGATCTCCGAAATGATGTCGCCCTGACGCAGGCCCGCCTGGGCGGCCGGACCGCCTTCGGCCACGCTCATGACCACCACGCCGCCATTGCTTTCGGCGGAGAAGGCGCCGAGCCAGGGCCGCGGCGGTCTGTTGACCTGGCCGCGGTTCAAGAGATCGTCGAGGATCGGCGGCAAAAGGTCGATCGGCACGACCATGTTGATATCGGCAACCTCGTCGCCATCGCTCATCTGCAGGCGAAGCGAACCGATGCCGAGAAGCTTGCCGTCCGAACCGATCAGGGCCGCGCCGCCCCATGAGGGATGGGCTGGTGCCGTGAAAATCGCCTCGTCGAGCAGATATTCCCAATAGCCGGCGAATTCCTGCCGGGCGACGATATTTGCCTCGACGAATTCTCCAATGCCATCGGCCAGCACAACGGGATCGCCGGCTTTGGCCGTCGCCGCGTCGCCGAGATCCACCGCCGGTGCATTCAGGGGCCCAAGCGCCTGGACCAGGCCGAAGCCGCTTTCCTGATCATAGGCAAGCGCATGCGCGGGAACCACACGCCCGTCATGGGTCGTCAACCAGACCTCTTCGGCCTCGGTGATGAGATAACCGATGGTCAGCACCAGCCCGTTGTCGCGAATGACCACGCCGCTACCCTCCCGGACAGTGCCCAGCGTCTCCGCCGTGAAGGCATCTTCCGGAATGGAGGAACGGACGGCCACGACTGACCGCAAAATCGGATCGATATTCATGCTTTCATCCCGATGGGCGCCGGCGCATTCTTCCTTGAATAGGTAAGAGAATGAACGGCGGGTGCAAGACCGTATCGGAGGGAATTTCGGCAGGCCAACGCGCGACCTCCCTCCGATGCCTGCACCAATCAAGGTTTCACTGAACGCCGAGACTATCTCGCATGGCACCGGCGGGCGGCTGAGCGCGACCATATTGCCGCGGCGAGCATCCCATCACTCTCTTGAAAGCGGTGCTGAATGCGCTTTCGGATTCATAACCGAGCGACAGGGCGACACCGGCAATTGCTTCGGCCGAGCTTGTCAATCGGTCACCTGCGAGAAGCATGCGCCAGCGCGTCAGATAATCCATCGGCGCAAGCCCGACCTTTTCCTTGAAGTGGAGGGCAAAACTGGACCGGGACATCGAGGCCCGTTCAGCCAGCGACTGCAAGGTCCACTTGCGGGCTGGATCGGCATGCAGGGCACCGATAGCCGCACCGATCCGTCGGTCGGTAAGCGCGAAAAGCCAGCCGACACCGCGCGCATTCGGCGATGCGATATGGAGGCGCAACACCTGCATGAGCATGACATGAGCAAAATGCTCCGCCATCAGAAAGCCACCCGGCTGCTGGTCGCGCAATTCGCGCGTCATCCGATCGAGGCACCAGCGCAGCACGGCGGCGTGATCGGAATCCCTCTTCACATGGACGATCGGCGGCAGGATTCCGAGAAGGATGTCCGAATTCCCTCCCGAAAAGGAAAAACGGCTGCCGATCAGGAAGAAATCGCCGCCGCCATTGCAAGTCGCAATGCCGTCGCGGGCGATCGAATAGATCGCGTCGGACGGGATCGCTTCCAGAGCCGGATCGCTGGCGAGACGAAAGGCTCGGCGGCTGGTCAGCAGAAAGCAGTCGCTTTCCTCCAGGCGGACAGCTTCGGGGACGCCATCGACGCTCAGCCAGCAGGCGCCTGAAATCACCGCGTTGAACTTGATGCCATCAGGGGGCGGAAAATCGATCGCCCAAGCGCTGCCAGCCTCAAGCCCCGCGGAAACATAGCTGCGCGGTTTGAGTAAAGCGAGAACATCCGATAACGGGTCCATGTAAAAATCCGGACGATGGCGAAGAGATGTCGGACTTTAGCGCATGGATCGTCTGGAGACCACGCCTTATTCTCGCGACCGTCATCCCGAGCGACGGCAACGCCGCAGAACAAAGGTAATTATCATGAGTGACAAACAAGTCCCCATCGGCTCCGGATTTGGAGCCCACACGACGGCCGACGAGGTTCTGGCCGGTCTCGATCTTTCCGGCAAGCGCGTCATCGTCACCGGCGGCCATTCCGGCCTCGGGCTCGAAACCACGCGCGCTCTGGCGGGCGCCGGCGCTCAGGTGACGATCGGCGCAAGGAGCATCGAGGCGGCGCGTAGGGCCGTGGCCGGTATCGATGGTGTAGAGATTGATCGGCTCGACCTTTCCAACCTCGAAAGCGTTCGCGTCTTTGCCGAGCGGTTGGTCGCGTCTGGCCGCAGCATCGACATCCTGATCAACAGCGCCGGCATCATGGCCTGCCCGGAAACGCGTGTCGGCGACGGATGGGAGGCACAGTTCGCGACCAATCATCTCGGCCATTTCGCCTTGGTCAACCGCCTTTGGCCGGCGATCTCGCCCGGCGCTCGCATCGTTGCGGTTTCCTCCGGTGGCCATCACAACTCGGCCATACGATGGGAGGATGTGCAGTTCGAGACCGGTTACGACAAATGGCGAGCCTACGGCCAGTCGAAGACCGCCAACGCACTTTTCGCCGTGCATCTGGACAGGCTCGGGCGCGACACCGGCATCCGCGCCTTCTCGCTGCACCCGGGCAAGATCCTTACCCCCTTGCAGCGCCATCTCGCAAAGGAGGAAATGGTCAGTGCCGGCTGGATCGATGCGGACGGCAACCCGATTGATCCGACATTCAAGACGCCATTCCAGGGGGCCGCGACGCAGGTTTGGGCGGCGACCTCGCCGCAACTCGACGGTATGGGTGGCCTCTATTGCGAGGACTGCGATATCGCCATCCGCGCAACGGTTGGAGAACCCGGCGGCGTCAGCGACCATGCAGCCGATCCCGAGGAGGCGGCACGCCTGTGGATCTTGTCGGCAAGGCTGACCGGCATTGACGCTTTCGCGGCCTACGCCTGAAGCCATAGCGCGGCAAACCCTCGTCAATTCGCGCTGAAGACGCAGCCGATTGTCTTGCCGTCCTCGCGCCTCACCCGGGCCTTCTCGGGTGAAAGCGTCATTGGCGCGCACGCTGCCGAAATCGGCCTGCGACAGCGCGGTCGCCGTGACGGATTGTATTTGCGCAGATAGCAGTCAAGTCCGGCGACAATCCGTCATTAAAACGTATCAAGGCATGCGCAAAAGCTGCGCCATTCCGTCCTGCCTCGTTCTCCGGACTTGGCGCGCGACATTTTTCGTGACAGCGGCATTGTGCAACAATATACGGTCAATCTCATCAGGAATCAGACCGACACGGATCACGACATGAAAGACTGGCATCCCGATCTCAGCCGCAGCAGCAGCCCGCGTTATATGGCGATCGCCGATGTGATCGAAATGGATCTGCGCAGCGGGCATCTGGTGGTTGGGGACCGGCTGCCGCCGCAACGCGAACTCGCCAAGCGGCTGAACGTCGATTTCACGACGGTGGCGAGAGGTTATGTCGAGGCGCAGAAGCGCGGGCTTGTGGATTCGCATGTCGGCCGAGGCACCTTCGTTACCGGTGGCACGGACAAGGGGCGCCAGGGATTCGCGCCCGACGCCGCGCCCGATCCCCGCCGCGCCTCCATCGTCGATTTCTCGATGAACATGCCGCCGGAACCTGATGATCCCGAGCTGATCGCCCGCATGCGCGAGGGCATGTCGGCGGTGACGGCGAACCTCATTCCGCTTCTGCGCTATCAGGGCTTCGGCGGCTCCAGCATGGACAAGGAGGCTGCCGCCTCCTGGCTCAGCCGTCGCGGGCTGGTGCCCTCGCAGGAGCGAATCTTCGTCACACCCGGCGCCCATCCGGCCCTGCTGGCGATCTTCGGCCTGCTGGCAAAACCGGGCGAAACCGTGCTTTCGGAAATCATCACCTATCCCGGCATGCGCTCGATCGCCGCCCAGCTGCGGCTCAATCTGGCCGGCCTGCCGATGGACGAGGACGGTATCCTGCCGGACGCCTTTGCCGAGGCCTGCGAGAGATTGAAGCCGAAGGCGCTCTATCTCAATCCGACGCTGCAGAACCCGACGACGCTGACCATTCCGGCCAGGCGCCGCGAGGAGATCTGCGCCGTTGCCCGCAAATATCACGTGCCGATCGTCGAGGACGATGCCTATGGCTTCATTCCGCAGCATGGCCCGGCGCCGCTCGCCGCAACAGCGCCCGATCTGACCTGGCATATCGGCGGACTGGCGAAATGCATCGGCGCGGGTCTGCGACTTGCTTATGTCGTAGCGCCGGACAGCAAGGCCGTGTGGCCCTTCGTCAGCGCCATGCGCGCCAACAATGTTATGGCCTCGCCGCTGACCGTGGCGCTCGCCACCCGCTGGATCGAGGACGGCACCGCCGATACGATCCTGCGTTTCATCCGCGCCGAGGCCGCCGCCCGCCAGCAGATGGTCGCCGCCATCCTGCCGGCCGGCAGCTACCGCGCCGATCCGATCAGTTTCAACATCTGGCTGCCGCTCTCCAACGGCTGGACCCGCTCGACCTTCGGCAGCCACACCCGTTCTTCCGGCATCGGCGTCGTCGCAAGCGATGCCTTCACGGTCGAGGGCGCGGCGCCCGAGGCCGTGCGTGTCTGCCTTGGCGGACCGATCACCCGGGAGAAACTGCAGGGCGCACTGGAATTCATGGCCCATGCGCTGGAAGGCCCGCCGGAAATGGCAGCGTCGTTCTTCTGACGCGAAACCCAGCTCCGGGCTGATCAGGCACGGACGAAAGCCGGAGGCGGTCGAGATCAGATCGGTCGCGCCCAGATCTGTCCGGGCATGGGCGAAGCGTAATCGTCACGTTCACCACCACGTTCACGTCTGATTCGCCCAGACTGCCATGCCTGGCTGCGGCCCCAAATGCTGCTTGATAAATCTGCAGTCAGCTTGCTGCCGGCATGCGCTGGGGAGCTCTGCGGCATTCTGGCGAATTGACTGGCAATTTCCCCATAATGTAATTATATTGCATGCAGTCATTGCGGATATTGAGTGTATCAATGTTTTGCGGAGCAAGAAAGCGAGATCGTCATGGATACGGAATATCCCCCACTTCCTCCGATGCAGACCGGCATCAAGGGACGCTGCCCGCGCTGCGGCCAGGGCCATATGTTCAAGGGCTTCCTGACGTTGCGGCCGGAATGCGAGGTCTGCGGTCTCGATTATTCCTTTGCCGATCCGGCCGACGGTCCGGCCTTCTTCGTTATCTGCTTCGCCTGCATCCCGAGCGTGCTGCTCGGCGTCTGGCTGGAGGTGGCCTTTTCGGCGCCGATCTGGGTGCAGCTTCTGGTCACCGGTCCCTTCATGCTCGCCACGTGCATTCCGCCGCTGCGGCCGCTGAAGGGCTGGCTGGTCGCCAGCCAGTATTTCTACAAGGCGGAAGAGGGCAAGCTCGCTTAGGGCTTCTTTAGCGTCGCGCGCAAGCGCGGCGTCGCGAAATCGAGCAGTGCCCGCAGTTTCAGGGGCACCAGTCCCTGCGCGGGATAGACGAGATGCACCGGCGCCGGCGGCGGTTCGAAATCTTGGAGCAGCGGCACCAGCAGGCCGGCCATCTCGGCGCGTGCGGCCTGGTAGGAGAGCACGCGGGTAATGCCGAGGCCGGCGACGGTCGCATCGACCGCGGCCTCGGCGGTGTTGACGGCCAGCCGCGAGCGGATCGGCACCGCGAGATCATGTTTCCCCTCGGTGAATGTCCAGCTCAGCATCGAGGCCATGCCCTCGAAGGTGACGCAGTCATGCCGAGCGAGATCGCCTGGATGCCGGGGCAGGGCGTGCCGCGTCAGATAATCCGGGCTGGCATAGACCGTACGGCGGATCGCGCCGAGCCTTGTGGCGATCAGGTTACTATCAGGCAGGTTGCCGATCCTAAGTGCCACGTCGATATGATCCTCGATGAGGTTCGATACCCGGTCGCCAAGCATCAGGCGCAGATTGATATCGGGATAGGCTTTCAGGAAATCCACCACGACGGGTAGGACATGCAGCCGCCCGAAGACGATCGGTGCGGTCATCGTCAACTCGCCCTTCGGGGCGCTGTATTCACCGGCGGCCGTCCGTTCCGCCTCTTCCACCCGATCGAGAATCTCCCGCGCCGCCTCGACATAAGAGCGGCCGGCTTCCGTCAGCGTGATCTTCCGGTTGCTCCGTTGCAGCAGCTGGGCGTTGAGATGGGCTTCCAGTTCCGAAACCTTGCGGCTGACGGTTGCGAGCGGGGATCGCAGATGCCGTGAGGCGGCCGACAGGCTGCCCTGTTCGACAACGGCAAGAAGCACGGTCATGGCGTCGAGGCGGTCCATTCTATCCTTCCATGAATTGGTAAGATGCCTCCCAGATTAGCATTCTACTGCAGCCAGATGGAAGGCAGTAAATTGTGCCGCAGATGGTTCGAAGCGGCCATCGCCAACCGCGTCCCGTCGATTAGAAGACCAGAGGAACCATCATGAAACTCTATCACCACCCGCTTTCCGGCCATGCCCACCGGGCTCACCTGTTCCTGTCGCTGCTTGGCGTGCCCTATGAACTGGTCGAGGTCGACCTGGCGGCTGGCGCTCACAAGGCGCCGGACTTTCTGCAGCTCAATCCCTTTGGCCAGGTGCCGGTACTCGACGACAATGGCACCGTCATTGCCGATTCATCTGCCATCCTCGTCTATCTCGCGCGCAAATACGGCCGCACCGACTGGCTGCCGGAAGAGGCGGTGGCCGCGGCGCGGATACAGAAATGGCTCTCGGTTGCAGCGGGCGAGATCGCCTACGGGCCATGCGCTGCGCGCCTGGTCACCGTCTTCGGCGCCGATTTCCGTACCGACGAGGTGATTGCCCGAGCGCATCGCATTCTCGCGCTGATCGAGGCCGAACTCCAAGGCCGCAGCTTCCTGCTCGGCGACAATCCTGTGATCGCCGACGTGGCGCTCTACAGCTACATCGCCAATGCGCCGGAAGGCAATGTCGATATCTCGGCCTATCCAAGCCTTCGTGCCTGGCTTGCGCGCATCGAGGCCCTGCCGGGTTTCGTCGGCTTTCGCAAGACCAAGATCGGCCTTGCCGCGTGAAAAACCACTGGGGCACGTCGCTGTCCCGGTTCCCCAAATGGTGCCCAAAAGGAGGCCGTGATGCTGGAACAGACAAGACAGGACACCACATCGCCCTGGCATGCAGGCGAACTCGCCATGCAGCGCAGCGTCGGTGTCGCCGAACGCATGGACGGGCCGGGCCGTAATTTCGTCCGCAAGGCCATGCCGGAGCAGCATCGCGCCTTCTTTCCGATGCTGCCTTTCGTCGTGCTCGGCGCCGTCGATGCGAAGGGCGATGTCTGGGCAACGGTCAGGGCTGAGCGCCCGGGTTTCATGGCCTCGCCGGAGCCGGAGATTCTCGAGGTCCGCCTGCCGCGCGACGCAGCCGATCCTGCCGATACCGGCATGGAGGATGGCGACGCGATCGGAATGCTCGGGATCCAGCTCGAGACCCGGCGGCGCAACCGGCTGAACGGCGTGATCCGCAGGACGGATGCTGGAGCTTTCCAGGTGCGCGTCGGCCAGAGCTTCGGCAATTGCCCGCAATATATCCAGCTTCGCTCTTCCGCCTTCGCCCGCGATCCCGATATGCCGACTGCAATGCTGCCGCTTCACTCCGGTCAGCTCGACGATCGGGCACTGGGGATGATCGAGGGCGCCGATACCTTCTTTGTCGCCTCCTATGTCGATCGGGAGAATGGCGAGCGGCAGGTGGACGTGTCCCATCGCGGCGGCAACGCCGGCTTCGTGCGTGTCGGCGCCGACGGCGTGCTGACGGTTCCTGATTTTCCCGGCAATCGGTTCTTCAACACGCTGGGTAATTTCCTCGTCAACCCGAAGGCAGGGCTGGTCTTCATCGATTTCGAAACCGGCGACATGCTGCAGATGACGGGGAGGGTCGAGGTGCTGCTGGATTCGCCCGAGGTCGCCGCCTTTCAACGGGCGGAAAGGCTGTGGCGTTTCACGCCCGAAAAGATCGTGCTTCGCCCGGACGCCCTGCCGCTGCGGTGGAGCCTGCATTCCAACCTCTGAGGCGAAACGCCCCCTCGAACCGGCTTGCCAATCTTTGTACCTATCGGTACAGTGATAACCGTTCAGTACAGGAGCGCCCGGAGAACCCATGTCCAGCCTCGTCCCGCCTTTCACCCTTGAGACCGCCACCCAGAAAGTCCGTCTTGCCGAGGACGGTTGGAACAGCCGTGATCCCGAGCGCGTCTCCCTCGTCTATACGCCGGACAGCCGCTGGCGGAACCGCGCCGAATTCATCACCGGCCGTGCCGAGATTGTCGCCTTCCTCACCCGCAAATGGGCAAAGGAGCTGGATTACCGGCTGATCAAGGAGATCTGGGCCTTCACCGATCATCGCATCGCCGTGCGCTTCGCCTATGAATGGCACGATGACAGCGACAACTGGTTCCGCTCCTACGGCAACGAGAACTGGGAATTCGACGCCGCCGGCCTGATGCAGCGCCGCTTCGCCTGCATCAACGACCTGCCGATCCGCGAATCGGAACGCAAATACCATTGGCCGCTCGGCCGGCGGCCGGACGACCATCCCGGTCTGACCGAACTCGGCCTCTGAAGCATTAGGGAAAGCCGCGGTTGAAGACAGTCTACGAACGCGCCGACATCGTGCCGCTGCTCGCCGAAATCTTCCGCGAGCTTGGCTATGAGGGCACGTCGCTCAGCCGCATCACCGAACGCACCGGCATCGGCAAGGGCAGCCTTTACCACTTCTTCCCCGGCGGCAAGCAGGAGATGGCGGGTGCCGTGCTCGCCGATGTCGATGCCTGGTTTGAACATGCGATCTATCAGCCGCTGAGAAAGGACGACGCCGATCAGGCGATCGCGGCGATGTGGACGAATGTGAGCGATTACTTCCGCTCCGGCCGCCGCATCTGCCTCGTCGGCGCTTTTGCGCTTGACGAGACCCGCGAGCGGTTTTCGGCAGAGATCGGCGATTATTTCATCCGCTGGATCGACGCCTTGCGGTCGGCGTTGATGCGGGCAGGCTGCCCTGAGGGGGAGGCGCAAACGCTCGCCGAGGAGGGCGTCGCGGGCATTCAGGGCGCGCTGGTGCTGTCGCGTGCGTTGGACGACAGGATGGTTTTCACCCGGTCCTTGGACACGCTGGCGAAACGGTTGGATGCTGTGACCCGATGAGGGGCTGGACTGCGATGAGGGGCGGTCAAACCGCTGGGATGTTTGTTGTACCTATGAAAAAATTCACCCGGCCACGAGTAACTGGCCGGGGCATTGATCGGGCGCTGCGCGGCGCTCGAGCTTACATCGGTATCGCTTTGCGTCTATTTCAACGTTGTTGTTGAGGCTGCTGGGCCGGACGCGTATTTTCCCGTTCAGGGCGAACCTGGCGCCATTCGTTTTCCATCTGATCGACGACATGCTGGGGAATGGTGGTTTGGCTATTGGCGGGCGTCTGCATCGGAAGTCTCCTCTGTTCGTGGTAAGGCTTCGGGGCAAGAAGATGCATTGCATAAGACAAAAGGCGTGTAAATCAGTGGCTTAAACACTTTAAACGATTAAATCGAATTTAATCGATTAAGACGGTTTTAACCATGATATTCGAGGGAAGCGCGGAATGGTTGTCCACATGGACCGGGCATTCTTTTTCGATACTGTACGGCACGGACTCTTCAAGGGAAACCTGACTCAGCCTCAGGTAGTGGGTATCACGGCGATTCTCGACGCTTGGGAAGAACGGTTTGCCGATGCCGACCGGCGGTGGCTCGCCTATATCCTCGCAACCGCTTACCACGAGACCGCTTATACGATGCAGCCGGTGCGCGAGACGCTGGCGGAAAGCGATGCGCG
This sequence comes from Rhizobium acaciae, assembly GCF_025941625.1. NCBI lineage: Bacteria > Pseudomonadati > Pseudomonadota > Alphaproteobacteria > Hyphomicrobiales > Rhizobiaceae > Rhizobium > Rhizobium acaciae. The sequence goes on along the minus strand of NZ_JAPCZO010000012.1, from coordinate 37,070 downwards.
CGCGGTCGAGATCCTTGAGACGGCCTTTGCCGCAGGCCGGCTCTCCTGGGTGAAGACGCCCTACTGGCGGCCGGGCGAGGATGGCCGCAGCTGGCTCGGACGCGGCCTGGTGCAGCTCACCCACAAGCGGAACTACGAGGCGATGAGTGTGTTGACGGGGATCGACCTCGTTGCCGATCCCGACCGGGCTATGGAGATGGATGCGGCGGTGACGATCCTGATCGAAGGCATGCTGCAAGGCAGCTTTACCGGCCACAAGCTCGCCGATCACCTGAACGCGACGACCGCGGACTGGGTGAATGCGCGCCGCATCGTCAATGGTACCGACCGGGCGGAAAAGCTCGCCGCCTATGCCATGATCTTCGATGCGGCGATACGTCCCGATGCGGCCCATGGCATGCTCGTGCGGTTGAAGGCCTGGGGCGCGCATGTTATCGCCCGGCTGACAGCTGGAGTGCGGCGCGTCCGATAGGATGCGCCAGGGGCGCTCCATCATTTGGATAAATCTGACAGGAGCTTCCGCGTGATCCGTCATATCGTCTTCTTCACCGTGCAGGAGGAACATCTGCAGGAGGTGAGGGCCGGGCTTTCTATACTGACCGGCATTCCGCATGCGCGGCTGCTGGAAATCGGCACCAATGTGAAGACCGATCAGTTGGGCACCGAGATCGATCTCGTGGTCTACGGCGAATTCGACGACGAGGCGGCCCTTGCCGCCTACAAGGCGCATCCCGATTATCAGCTCTCGATCGATCGCGTGCGGCCGCTCCGGGAAAAGCGCATCGCAGCCGATTACGACAGCCGCACGGCGGTGACGCGGCCGCTCTGACTTGCCCAAGCATTTAACTGCCAAGCTACATTCTATTGAAATTTCAAATGGATGACTGATGGTCCGGATTCGGATCGTTGCGAAGCTGACTCAACTTCCGAACCACCGGACTCAACTTTCGAAAAAGCGGCGGCAAGCGATTCTAAAGATTCGCCAAAACCGGCTGCTGGTTCATAGTCAGGTTGCCCCAGCGGCCGCTGCGTGGACGGAAAGCCGCTCTCGTCAATGCGTGGATGATAATCAGGAAATATTAAGAATGGCTGATTCCGATGCGCGGGCGCCGCGCACCAGCGCCATCAGCATCAGCACGAAGATGAGCGACAATGCCGCCAGAACGGCGCAGGCGGCGAGCGCCGGGCCGGTGCCGGCGCGGTCGAGGATGGCGGTGAAGATGACGGGGGCGATGGCGTTGGCGAGATTCTGCGGCAGCGACAGCCGGGCCGATTGCAGTCCGAATTCGCGCGGTGAGAACAGCGCCAGCGGCAGCAGCGCGCGGGCGACGGTCATGACGCCGGTGCCGAACCCGTAGAACAGGACGAAGGTGACGAGCAGCGGCGTCGACGGGCTGGCAACCAGCATAATAAGGAAGCTCATCATCATCAGGCTGATACCCATGGCCGCGCTGAGCATGGGATTGCCGCGCCGGCCGAGCAGCATGTCGAGGAAACGTGCCGAGATGCCGAGGATGCCGCGTGCCGAGCCGAGCTGCAGTGCAAAGGCCGGCGAAGCGCCGGACTGGCGGAAGATTTCGAGCAGCGATGGCGAGATGCCGAAGGTGACGAAGGTCGAGATCGTCGTCGCCGCGGCGATCAGCAGAAAGGCTTTGCGCTGCTTGGCCTTCGACAGCGGCACCGGGGCGATTTCGGCTGTGCCGCCGTCGACATGTGTTGCGATCGGCCTCGGCAGGGCGAAAAGATGCAGCGGCAGGCAGACGAAGAATTGCAGCGCCGCACAGACCAGGAAGGTGAGGCGCCAGCCGACCGCCTCGTTGAGCAGGCTGAGGATCGGCCAGAAGATGGCGCTCGAAAGCCCGGTGAACAGCATCAGGATGGCGATGACGCGTTTGCCGTTTGCCCCTTCGCGCTCGACGACGGCGGTATAGGCCGGCGCCGAGAGGCCAAATGCGCCGCCGATGCCGATGATGATCCAGGCGCTGGCATAGAGCACGATGCCGTTTGCGGCGGCAAGCAGAAGCAGGCCAAGCGCAAAGGTCAGCGAGGCGGCCGAAAGCACCCGGGCAGCACCATAGCGGCCGAGCCAGCGGCCGGTCGCCGGACCGACAATGGCGCTGACCACCATCATGATCGTCAGGCCGGCAAACGCCACTTCGTTCGCCAGGCCGAGATCGGGCGCCACGACGCGGCCCATGACCCCGAGCATGTCGAAAGTCGTGCCCCAGCCGATCAGCTGGCTAACGGCAAGGACGATGACCGTCTGCGCCGAGCGGAAGCGGGAGGATTTTGGCATAGGTGCTGAAACGGTCTGAACTGCGGGGGCAGCAAGGACATAACAGTTTCAACCGGCCGGTGAAAGCTGCGGTCGGCAGGAATGAGAAGAGCGCGGACGATTCGCAGACAAAGACTATGGTGTCGGTCCCGCCGGCTCCCCACCTTTACGGGAGGTGACAAAGAACGCGTGGATTCCAAGGCTGGAGGACATCGTTTTGGGGCGCTACGGCGGCAGTTTCCAGGCGCTGAAACCGGCTGTCCCGAACAGTCGAGAACAGTTCTAAACACCCTGCATTACAGCGCATTCATTTGCCATTCAGGTCGCGTGAGTACATATTCGGGGCAAGTTGGAATTACCTTGAAAGCATAACACATGGCCTTTCCTCTGAGCGTCGCAGCATTGGCCGCCGGACTGGTGGTATCGGCGCCCTCACCGGACGCCGCGAGCACTTTTGTCGTGCGTATCGGAGGCGATTGCAGCGCCGCCGCAGCCCAGGTCGTCGAGCAGACCGGCGGCCAGCTCCTGTCCGTGCAACCGGTGGGCGATACCTGCATCATCACCGTTCTTGTGCAGGGCAACGGCCAGCGCCCACGCAAAGTCACGGTAAAGGTTCCGATGTAGGCGGAATCGGCTTATTCAGGACATTGATTGATTTGAAGCGGACGAAGGCGGACCGATGCGCATCCTGGTAGTCGAAGACGACGTTAATCTGAACCGGCAACTGGCCGACACGCTGAAGGAGGCCGGCTATGTCGTCGACCAGGCGTTCGACGGCGAGGAAGGCCATTTCCTCGGCGACACCGAACCCTATGACGCCATCATTCTCGATATCGGCCTGCCGGAGATGGACGGGGTCACCGTTCTTGAAAAATGGCGCGGCGCCGGGCGCGGTGTGCCGGTGCTGATTCTCACGGCGCGCGACCGCTGGAGCGACAAGGTCGCCGGCATCGACGCCGGTGCCGACGACTACGTCACCAAGCCCTTCCATGTCGAGGAAGTGCTGGCCCGCATTCGGGCGCTGATCCGGCGTGCGGCCGGGCATTCTTCATCCGAGATCATCTGCGGGCCGGTGCGGCTCGATACCAAATCGTCGAAGGCGACGGTCAACGGCACGACGCTGAAGCTGACCTCGCACGAATATCGCCTGCTTTCCTATCTCATGCATCACATGGGCGAGGTCGTCTCGCGCACCGAACTGGTCGAGCATATGTACGACCAGGATTTCGACCGTGATTCCAACACGATCGAGGTCTTTGTCGGTCGCCTGCGCAAGAAAATGGGGGTCGACCTGATCGAAACGGTGCGCGGTCTCGGTTACCGTATCCAAGCGCCGAAACATGCGAATTAAGTCGCTCACTGCACGTGTTTTGTTGCTGACCACGGTCTGGTCGACGGTGGCGCTGGTGGTGATCGGTCTGCTGATCTCCACCCTCTACCGCAAGAGCGCCGAACGCGGTTTCCAGGATCTGTTGCGGGCGCAGCTCTACAACGTCATCAATTCGGTGACGATCGGCGATCAGGGCGCGCTCAGCGGCAGCCCGCAGCTCGGCGACCTGCGTTTTGCCCAGCCGAAGACCGGCTGGTACTGGGTGGTGGAGCCGCTCGGCACCTATACGACGGCACCGCTGGTGTCGCCTTCGCTCGGCTCGGCGCTCATTCCGGTTCCCTCTGTCGTCGAAGCGCCCTTCGACAAGAATTACGAGCGCTACTACCAGGTGACGGATGCCTCCGGGAACCGCGTGCAGGTGGCCGAAACCGAAGTGGTGCTCGACACTGACGGGCGCGCGGCGCGCGTCCGGGTCACCGGCAATGTCGATGTCGTCGAGGACGACGTGCGCACCTTTTCCCACAGCCTCTATCTGGCGCTCGCCGGTTTCGGCGTCGGCAGCCTGATTGTCAACGCGCTGGCGATTCTCTACGGCCTGAAGCCGCTCGACAAGGCACGTGCCGCACTGGAGCGCATCCGCGCCGGCGAGAGCGAGCAGCTGAAGGGCGACTTCCCGCGCGAAATCCTGCCGCTCGCCAACGAGGTGAACGCGCTGATCGACAGCAATCGCCGCATCGTCGAGCGAGCCCGCATGCAGGTCGGCAATCTCGCACATTCGCTGAAGACGCCGATCGCCGTGCTTCTCAACGAGGCGCGCGTGCTCGAAAAATCCCATGGTGAGCTGGTACGCAGCCAGGCGGAAGCGATGCAGGGGCAGGTGCAGTCCTATCTAAATCGGGCGCGCATCGCCGCGCAGCGCGAATCCGTGCTCGCCCGCACCGATGCCGAGCCGGCGCTCGAGCGGCTGGTGCGCGTCATGCGCCGGTTGAACGTCGATACCGAATTCGATCTCGTGGTCTCGCCGCCGCATCTGGCCGTTGCCATGGAGCAGCAGGATCTCGAGGAGACCGTCGGCAATCTCCTGGAAAATGCGGCGCGTTTTGCCAAAAGCAGGGTGCGGCTTTCGGCCGTCGAGGCCGGCGAGGATGTGAAGGGGGTGGAGGCGAGCGCACGCCGCCACTGGGTGGAACTCGCCGTCGAGGATGACGGGCCGGGCCTGGAGCCGGACCAGATCCGCGAGGCGCTGAAGCGCGGCCGCCGGCTCGACGAAAGCAAACCCGGAACCGGGCTGGGTCTTTCGATCGTCACCGAGATTTCCAACGAGTACCAGGGACGGCTCGAGCTTTCCCGCGGTGAATGGGGCGGGCTGAAGGCCAAGCTTATCCTGCCCGGCGTCACAAAGGATGTTGCATGAGCAACTGCTTGATGTCACAAAGATACTGGCAAATGTATAGCATGCTTTGCCTTAATGCTGACACGGGGACGCTGCACTTCGATCGGCTGAAATTGACCCCTGATCGTGGTTCGACGCAATGATTTTACGCTCGCAAGGCATGATCGCTTCCGCTCTTCTCGTCACCGTCGCGCTGTCCGGCTGCACGACGACGAAGAGTGCCGCTTCGCGCGGCATTTTTTCGAGCAAGCCCTCGGCATCGGCCGCCTTCATCACCGCGCTCCAGGGCGGCATCGTCGGCCGCAGCGGCGTGAACTTGAACGACAGCGACAAGCAGCGGGCACTCGAGGCGGAATATCGGGCGCTGGAAGGGGCGGCCGTCGGCCAGCCGATGCTCTGGACCGGTAAGGACGTGACCGGCAAGGTGGTCGCGGCTGCACCCTATCAGGTCGGTTCGCAGAACTGCCGGCAATATACCCATACGCTGACCGTCGATGGCAAGGACACCGTGGTGCGCGGCGCTGCCTGCCGCAATGACGACGGCAGCTGGTCGCCGCTCTGAATTGCGGCTTATAGCCTCAAATCTTCGTCATTCCGGCTTTGGCAGTTGGAATAAAGGCGCGCTTCACGTATTTGGGCGACATGTTGTTCTGGATTCTCGTTGCCGCTTTGACGGCAGTCGTCGCCGTCATCCTGCTCTACCCCCTTCTGCGTGGAGCGAAGGCGGCGGAGAATATCCGTGCGGGCGAGGCGGCGGTCTATCGCGACCAGTTGCGCGAACTCGACCGCGATCTCAATGGCGGGCTGATCACGCCGGAGGAGGCCGATTACGCCAGAGCGGAAATCGGCCGGCGGCTGATCGCCGTCTCTGCCGACGAGTTGGAGCAGACGCCGAAACCCGCACGGCATCACCGTTTCACCGAGGCCTTCGTCCTCCTGGTCCTGCCGGTTCTCGGGCTCTGTCTTTATTTGACGACGGGCAGGCCGGACCTGCCCTCGCAGCCGCTGGAAGCGCGGCTGGAAAATCCTGGCAACGACGTGGCGGTGCTGATCACCAAGGCGGAACGGCATCTGGCTGAGAAGCCCGATGACGGCAAGGGCTGGGACGTGCTGGCGCCGATCTATTTCCGCACAATGCGCGTCAACGATGCGCAAGTGGCTTATCGCAATGCCATCCGGCTTCTCGGCCCGACCCCCGTCCGGCTCGATGGCCTTGCCGAGACGCTGATGGCGGTCTCCGACGGCGTGGTGACGGAGGAGGCGCGGCAAGTGCTGGAACAATCGCTGACGCTCGAACCTGACAATCCGCGTGCCCGTTTCTATATCGCCCTCAGCATGGAGCAGGCGGGACGGCCGAACGAGGCGCGCCAGGCCTTCGAGGCGCTGGCAAAACAATCGCCATCAGATGCGCCCTGGCTGCCGCTGGTCAACCAGCATATCGCCATGAACGGCGGCGCGCCGGCCGGCAACGATCCGGCTGCCCCGGGCGCCGATCCGGCTGCCCCGGGCGCCGATCCGGCTGCCTCGGGCGCCAATCAGGCTGCCCCCGGCAATCCCACGCAGCAAGATGTGGCGGCGGCCGAGACTATGAGCGCCGGCGACCGGCAGCAGATGATCCGCGGCATGGTCGACAGCCTCGACGCCAAGCTCAGCGAGGATCCGAACAATTTCGAGGGATGGGTGCGGCTCGTCCGCTCTTATGCCGTATTGAACGACAAGGATCGCGCCGCCGGCGCCCTGAAGCGCGGGCTTGCGGCCTTTCCGCCGCCCGGCGAACAGGGCAGGCAATTGCTGGCGCTTGCCAGGGAACTCGGCATAGCCACGGAGGGAGCGAAGCAATGACGCGCAAGCAGAAGCGCCTCGCGGTGATATCAGGCGGCATGGGCTTCATCATCGCCGCCGTGCTGCTGGTCATGTTCGCCTTCAGCCAGTCGGTCGCCTATTTCTACATGCCGGCGGATCTTGCCAAGACGCCGGTGGCGCCGGAAACCCGCATTCGCCTCGGCGGGCTGGTCGGCGAGGGCAGCGTTGTGCGCGGCACCGGCTCGACGGTCGAATTTGCCGTCACCGACGGCAGCACCAATGCCGTGAAGGTCAAATATACCGGTATTCTCCCCGATCTCTTCCGCGAGGGCCAGGGTGTCGTCACCGAAGGCATGTTTGCCGCTGGAACGAACGTCTTCGTCGCCGACACCGTGCTTGCCAAGCATGACGAGACCTATATGCCGAAGGACGTGGCCGACAGGCTGAAATCCCAGGGGCTGTGGAAGGAAGGCCAAGGCCAGGAAAGCCCTGGGAAGGAAGGGCAGGGCCAGGAAGTGAAGGGCCAGGAGGTGAAGGGACAGCAAGTGAAGGCGACGCCATGATCATCGAGATCGGCCATTACGCGCTGGTGCTGGCGCTCGCCACGGCGCTCATCCTTTCCATCGTGCCGGTGATCGGAGCCCGTCGTCACGACCGGGCGATGATGGATGTGGCGACGATCGGCTCGCTGGCGATGTTTTCGCTGGTCGCCTTCTCCTTCGGCGTGCTGACCTATGCCCATGTCGTCTCGGACTTCTCGGTCGAGAACGTCTGGGAGAATTCGCATTCACTGGTGCCGCTGCTCTATAAATATTCCGGCGTCTGGGGCAATCACGAAGGGTCGATGATGCTCTGGCTGTTGATCCTGACGCTGTTCAGCGCGCTGGTCGCCGTCTTCGGCCGCAATCTGCCGGAGACGCTGAAGGCCAATGTACTGGCCGTGCAGGCCTGGATTTCGGTCGCCTTCACGCTGTTCATTCTTTTGACCTCCAATCCCTTCCTTCGTCTCGATCCGGCGCCGGCCGAGGGCCGCGATCTCAACCCGGTTCTTCAGGATGTCGGCCTCGCGATCCACCCGCCGCTGCTCTATCTCGGTTATGTCGGCTTCTCCGTCTGTTTCTCTTTTGCGGTCGCTGCCCTGCTGGAAGGCCGCATCGACGCTGCCTGGGCACGCTGGGTGCGGCCCTGGACGCTGGCGGCCTGGACCTTTCTGACGCTTGGCATCGCCATGGGCTCCTACTGGGCCTATTACGAACTCGGCTGGGGCGGCTGGTGGTTCTGGGACCCGGTGGAAAACGCCTCCTTCATGCCGTGGCTCGCCGGCACCGCACTGCTGCATTCGGCGCTCGTCATGGAAAAGCGCGAGGCGCTGAAGATCTGGACGGTGCTGCTTGCCATCCTCACCTTCTCGCTGTCGCTGATGGGCACCTTCCTGGTGCGCTCCGGCGTGCTGACCTCGGTGCATGCCTTTGCCAGCGACCCCTCCCGCGGCGTCTTCATTCTCTGCATCCTGCTGATCTTCATCGGTGGGGCGCTGTCGCTCTTTGCCTTCCGCGCGCCGAAGCTGTCGGCAGGCGGGCTGTTCGCGCCGATCTCGCGCGAAGGCGCACTCGTAGTCAACAATCTGATCCTGACGGTCGCCTGCGGTACGGTGCTCACCGGCACGCTCTATCCGCTGCTATTGGAAACGCTGACCGGCGACAAGATTTCCGTCGGAGCGCCCTTCTTCAACCTGACCTTCGGCCTGCTGATGGCGCCGCTGGTCGTCATCGTGCCCTTCGGGCCGATGCTTGCCTGGAAGCGCGGCGATCTGCTCGGTGCCCTGCAGCGGCTCTATGTCGTCGCAGGTCTGGCTTTCCTTGCCGCACTGGCCTTCTTCTATATCCAACATGGCGGGCCGGTGCTGTCAGTGCTCGGCCTCGCTGCCGGGCTGTTCTTGGTTTTCGGTGCCGTCGCCGATCTCTGGTACCGCGCCGGCATCGGCAAGGTCGCGGGCAGTCTCGCCTGGCGCCGGCTTTCCGGCCTGCCGCGTTCGGCCTTCGGCACGGCCCTTGCCCATGCCGGGCTCGGCGTCACCGTGCTCGGCATCGTCGCGGTCACGACGTTCGAAAGCGAGCATGTCATCGAGATGAAGCCGGGGCAGGTGACCGAGGCCGGCGGTTACAGCCTGCATTTCGACGGCATGCAGCCGGGGACTGGGCCGAACTATACCGAGGACCGCGGCCACTTCACCGTCCGGCGTGGCGGTGTCGCGGTTGCCGATACCTGGTCGGCCAAGCGCCTCTACACTGCGCGCCAAATGCCGACGACCGAGGCGGGCATCCTGACCTTCGGGCTCAGCCAGCTCTATGTTTCTCTGGGTGACGCCACCAAGGACGGCGGTATCGTCGTGCGCATCTGGTGGAAGCCGTTCATTCTCTGCATCTGGGGCGGAGCGGTGTTCATGGCCTTCGGCGGCCTGGTCTCGCTCAGCGACCGGCGCCTGCGTGTCGGCGCCCCGCGCCGCAAGGCGAAGCCGGCAAGGCCGGCAGCTCCCGCAATGGAGCCGGCGGAATGATGCGGCGTCTGCTCCTGGCTTTCGCTTTGCTGCTGACGGCGGCCCCCGCCTTCGCCGTCAATCCTGACGAAGTGCTGGCCGATCCGGCGCTCGAGGCCCGCGCCCGTGCCCTTTCGGCGGAACTGCGCTGCATGGTCTGCCAGAACCAGTCGATCGACGATTCCAATGCCGATCTGGCCAAGGACTTGCGCCTGCTGGTGCGCGAGCGCATTAGCGATGGCGACAGCGACGAGGCGGTGCTGACCTACATCGTCTCGCGCTACGGCGAGTTCGTGCTGTTGAAGCCGCGTGTCAGCATGAAGACGGTGCTGCTCTGGGGTGCGCCGGTGCTGCTGGTGCTGGCCGGAGGGCTGTCGCTGGTGGTCTTTGCGCGCAAGAGGGCCGGCAAGCCGACCGGCAGCAAGCTGACGGCAGACGAGCAAGAAAAGCTGAGCGAGCTTTTGAAAAAGTAGGCGGCCCGCCGGCGGCAACGCTATAGAAGGACGCCGACTTGAGGCTAAGTTTTCAGGAGCGATAGCAATTCATTGGTCGCAACAATGAGTTCCTGAAGTTGTCCGGCGGATGGCCGCAGATCTACGTTGCCGCGGATGAGCTGGCATGAACGGCTCGATCATGCTCCATTCGCGATCTGCCATATCGCTTGCGTAGCGCATGCCGCTTCTATCATGTTGACGCCGGGTAGAGGGTGTCCAGACCATTCGACCTCTCCGTATTTGTCGCAATACAGGAACTTCCAGACATCCATGTTATTGCATTCGATGACGAATACGACGTGAGGCGCCCTATGGCTGGAAATCAGATCAATGACCTATGCTGCTCTCAAAATCCCCAAGTTCCTTAGTGTGTTGACGGTGCTGGCAGCAGGGCTGCTCTCTGGCTGCGCCAGAATGCCACCGGTATTTTCGGACGATGGCGCGACAATTTTATTCAAGGGTGAAAAGTTTAAGTACCGGGTTCCCGGTCAAGCCGAAGTGTCTTGCGAATTTGACGATCAGCGAAAAGTGGCAGTTTGTGACAATGGCCTAACCTCTGAGTTGATAGTGGCTGGGCTTCCCTTCCATGGCGTCGTTTTAGTTGAATTCGATGGGCGGCGGTTTGGGCCCGCAGAACATCCCTAAACGATTGCGCGGTTCAAAAGCTGATCGCCGCTATTAAGCCACTCCTCAGGACCAGCCACCGTTCTTGGACGGACACTTACACCATGCAAAATATGCTGATCGCTCGTCTCGCGTTTAGCGGCGAGGGCTTCACCCGAGAGGTCAAGCCTTGCGGCACAAGCCATATGCGTTTGGCCCTTTGCCAAACATTACCAACTTTTCATTGGCCGGACAGTTCGCAGTAAGGTGCGGCGTCCTATATCTTTAGTCATCGACTGATCCGGCGCCGCCGGTCTGAAGATTTAAGAACAAGAGAAGGTGCTCCAATGCTCAAGAATTTCAACGGACGTCCGTCCCTCGCCACTGTGCTCAAGGCTTCTACCGTCGCCGGTATCGCAGCCGCTGTGCTTGCAACCGGCGTTCCGCTCGAAATCACCCGGTCTTATGCCGAAGCTGTCAAGGTTCAGGCGCCTGCCGTTCCGAGCTTCGCCAATGTCGTCGACGCCGTTTCGCCGGCTGTCGTTTCCGTCCGGGTCGAAAACCGCGTCAATCCCGTCTCCGACAACAATGACGGCTTCTCCTTCGATTTCAACGGCCGCGGCTTCGACGACCTTCCCGACGATCATCCGCTGAAGCGGTTCTTCAAGCAGTTCGGCGAGGGTCCGAATGATCAGCAGGGCCATTCCCGGCGCTTCGGCCAGAACGGGCCGAATGGCGGTCCGAATGGTCCGGGCGGCAAGGGTCGCCTCCGCCCCGTCGCCCAGGGTTCCGGCTTCTTCATCTCCGAGGACGGCTATATCGTCACCAACAATCACGTCGTTTCCGATGGCCAGGCCTTCGTTGCGGTCATGAATGACGGCACCGAGCTCGATGCCAAGCTGATCGGCAAGGATCCGCGCACCGACCTTGCCGTGCTGAAGGTCGACGGCAAGGGCAAGAAGTTCACCTACGTCAACTGGGCCGACGACAATAATGTCCGCGTCGGCGACTGGGTCGTTGCCGTCGGCAACCCCTTCGGCCTCGGCGGCACGGTCACAGCCGGCATCGTCTCGGCTCGCGGCCGCGATATCGGCTCCGGTCCCTATGACGATTACCTGCAGGTGGATGCCGCCGTGAACCGCGGCAACTCTGGCGGTCCGACCTTCAACCTCAGCGGTGAAGTCGTCGGCATCAACACCGCGATCTTCTCGCCGTCGGGCGGCAGCGTCGGCATCGCCTTCGCCATTCCCGCCTCGACCGCCAGGGACGTCGTTGCCGATCTGATGAAGGACGGCCAGGTCTCGCGTGGCTGGCTGGGTGTGCAGATCCAGCCGGTGACCAAGGACATCGCCGAATCCATCGGCCTTTCCGAGCCGAGCGGCGCCCTCGTCGTCGCCCCGCAGGCCGGATCGCCGGGTGACAAGGCCGGCATGAAGGCGGGTGACGTCGTCACCGCGCTGAATGGTGAGACGATCAAGGATGCCCGTGATCTCAGCCGTCGCATCGGCGCGATGCAGCCGGGCAGCAAGGTCGAGCTTTCGGTCTGGCGCGCCGGCAAGGCCCAGCCTCTCACCGTCGAACTCGGTACGCTGCCGATCGACCAGAAGGATGCGTCTGCCGATGACAACAATCAGCCGCAGCAGCCTGAGGCACCGGCTTCCGAAAAGGCGCTTGCCGATCTCGGCCTGACGGTCGGCCCGTCTGACGACGGCAAGGGTCTGGCGATAACGGACATCGACCCGAACTCCGATGCCGCCGACAAGGGCATCAAGGAAGGCGAGAAAATTACCTCGGTCAACAACCAGGAGGTCTCCAGCGCCGACGATATCGTCAAGGTGCTGAACCAGGCCAAGAAGGACGGGCGCACCCGCGCGCTCTTCCAGATCCAGTCCAATGAAGGAAGCCGATTCGTAGCGCTTCCGATCAACGGCCAGGGCTGATCTTCAAGACAACGGGAGCCGCGCGGACGAAACTCCGCGCGGCTCGATTCTTCTGACCTTTGAAGGATGATCGCCATGAGCGCCGCCCCGCAGGAAGATGCTTTGAGCCTTGCCGAAACGCAGCCGGCGGGTAATGTCGGCCGCATGAAGATTCTCATCATCGAAGATGATCTCGAAGCAGCCGTCTACCTCACGAAAGCCTTTCGCGAGGCGGGCATCGTCGCCGATCACGCCAGCGACGGCGAGAGCGGCCTGTTCATGGGGTCGGAAAATACCTACGACGTCATCGTCATCGACCGCATGCTGCCGCGCCGCGACGGGCTTTCCGTCATCAGCGAGTTGCGCCGCAAGGCCATCCATACGCCGGTCCTCATCCTCTCGGCGCTCGGCCAGGTCGATGACCGCGTCACCGGGCTTCGTGCCGGCGGCGACGATTACCTGCCGAAGCCCTATGCCTTCAGCGAGTTGTTGGCACGCGTCGAGGTGCTTGGCCGCCGCAAGGGCACGCCGGATCAGGACGTCGTCTATCGCGTCGGCGATCTCGAACTCGACCGGCTCTCCCACGAGGTGCGCCGCGGCGGCAAGGAGATCCCGCTGCAGCCGCGCGAATTCCGCCTGCTCGAATATCTGATGAAGAATGCCGGCCAGGTGGTGACCCGCACCATGCTGCTCGAAAACGTCTGGGACTATCACTTCGACCCGCAGACCAACGTCATCGACGTCCATGTCTCGCGGCTGCGCTCGAAGATCGAAAAGGACTACAGCCAGCCGCTCCTCAAGACCATTCGCGGCGCGGGGTACATGATCAAGGATGAGGGATGAGCCGTTTCAAGGTTCTCTTCAAGTCCACCGCAGTCCGCCTTTCGGCACTCTATATCCTGCTTTTCGCCATCTGCGCCGCGACGCTCGTCTTCTATGTGACGGCAATGTCGGAACGGCTGCTGACGGGCCAGATCCGCGACGCCGTCAGGCAGGAGGTGGAGCAGGTGCAACGCGCCTATGACACCGGCGGCATGAACCTTCTCCTGCGCACGATGGAGCGGCGTGCTCGCCAGCCGGGCGCCAACCTCTACATCATCGCCGGTCCCTCGGGCGATATTCTCGCCGGCAACGTCGCCTCGGTGCAGCCGGGTGTCTTCGAGGAGATCGGCTGGACCTCCGCGCCCTTCGGCTACCAACGCTATACTGACGGCGGGGGTGTCGAGCGCCGCCACAAGGCGATCGCCAATATTTTCGTGCTCGATAATGGCCTCAGAATCCTGATCGGCCGCGACCTCGGCGACCCCGAGCGTTTCCGTCTGCTGGTGCGCCAGGCGCTGATGGTGGCCCTGGCGATCATGGGGCTTGGCGCCATCATCATCTGGTTCGCCATCGGCCGCAACGCGCTGAAACGCATCGACCGCATGTCGGATGCCAGCAAGAAGATCATGGCTGGCGACCTGTCGCAGCGCCTGCCGGTGGGCGGATCCGGCGATGAATTCGACCGCTTGTCGATGTCGTTGAATACCATGCTGGAGCGCATCGAGAAGCTGAACGAAGGCCTGCGGCAGGTCTCCGACAACATCGCCCACGATCTCAAGACGCCGTTGACGCGGTTGCGCAACAAGGCGGCCGATGCGCTCGATATCGCCGATGGCGAGACGCGGCGCACCGCGCTCGAAGGCATCATTTCCGAATCCGACCAACTGATCCGCACCTTCAACGCGCTGTTGATGATCTCCCGCGTCGAGGCCGGATCGGTCGCCGCCGAGATGTCGCCGGTGGAGCTTTCGGCCATCGTCTCCGATAGCGCCGAGCTTTACGAACCGGCGGCGGAGGAGGCGGGGCTTGGCTTGAGCTCCAGCATCGAACCCGATGTCGAGGTGCAGGGCAATCGCGAGCTGATCGGCCAGGCGATCTTCAACCTGCTCGACAATGCCATCAAATATTCTTCCGATACGGAAGGGGCGGGCAAGGTAACGCTGAAGCTCGCCCGCCGCCCGGATGGCATCTGCCTTTCGGTCGCTGACCATGGGCCGGGTGTTCCGGCCGACAGGCGCGACGACGTGGTGAAGCGCTTCGTCCGCCTCGATGAAAGCCGGTCGAAGCCGGGAACGGGGCTCGGGCTTTCGCTGGTGGAAGCGGTGATGGAGCTGCACAACGGCCGTTTGGAACTCTCCGATACCGATCCCGACAAGCCCGAAAAGCGCGGATTGACCGTCAGCATGATCTTCCCCGCCAAGGCTGCCTGATGGCCTGCTGCCGATGATCGGCTGAATCGCGTATTGGCGGTTTTCCGCCAAGACCCTAGTTTAATGCCTGTCGAAGGAGGCGTTCCCGTGATTCTGCGGGACCGTTCCTTAGGCGCTAAAGCAGGGAGAGCGCATGCTGACGAAATCGACGCATGGCCTGAAGGATGTGGCCGAAGGGCTGCTGCGTCCGCTGAACCAGACGGAGTTGAAGCTGGCGCTGGCCGACCTTCAGGAGGCCGGCAAGAGCGAGCCGTCGGTGGCTGCGATGCTGAAGACGGAAGGCCCGCTTCGCGATTTCATTGCGGCCGTGCTGACGCTGTCGCCTTATCTGCGCGAAATCGTCAATCTCGATCCTGCCATCCTCGCCGGCGCCATCACCCAACCGCTGGAGCCGCAGATCGAGGCGCTGGCCGCCGACGCGCGGCGCTGCTGGCAGCGGGACGGAGAGGGGGCCGCGCCTTCGGAATCCGTGGTGATGAGCAGGCTGCGCATCATCAAGCGCAAGGTGGCCTTCCTCGTCGCACTCGCCGATCTCGCGCGCATCTTCGACGGCCGGGCGACGACGGCCTGGCTGAGCGAGCTTGCCGAAGCTTCGGTTGCCGCCGCGATCGACCATCTGCTGCTTTCGGCGCATGAGGGTGGAAAGCTGCGGCTGCGGGATCTGGCGGCGCCGAGCGACGGCTCCGGGCTGATCGTGCTCGGTATGGGCAAACTCGGCGCATCCGAACTCAACTATTCCTCCGATATCGACCTCGTCGTCGTCTTCGACGAACAGGCGGGCATCGTGCCCGACCCGGATGACGCGATCGAGGTCTTCCCCAGGATGATGCGCCGGCTGGTGCGTATCCTGCAGGAGCGGACAGCCGACGGCTACGTCTTCCGCACCGATCTCAGATTGCGCCCTGATCCCGGCTCGACGCCGCTGGCGATCCCGGTCGATGCGGCGATGATTTATTATGAGGGGAGGGGCCAGAACTGGGAACGGGCGGCTTTCATCAAGGCGCGTGCCGTTGCCGGCGACTTGACCGCGGGCGGCGATTTCCTGCGCGGCCTCGCCCCTTTCGTCTTCCGCAAATATCTCGATTACGCGGCGATTGCCGATATCCATTCGATCAAGCGGCAGATCCACGCGCATAAGGGCCACGGTGCGATCGCGGTCAAGGGCCATAACGTCAAGCTCGGCCGCGGCGGCATTCGCGAGATCGAATTCTTCGTCCAGACGCAGCAGCTGATTGCCGGCGGCCGCATGCCGGCATTGCGTGGACGGGCGACGGAGGAGACGCTTGGTGAACTCACCAAGGCGAAATGGATCGACGCGGAAACCCGTGACGAACTGACCGAGGCCTACTGGTTCCTGCGCGATGTCGAGCATCGCATCCAGATGGTGCGCGACGAGCAGACCCACCTGCTGCCGGAAACGGATGCAGACCTCAAGCGCATCGCCTTCATGATGGGCTTTTCCGACACGCCGAGCTTCTCCGAACGGCTGGTCGCCGTGCTGAAGACGGTCGAGCGGCGTTATGCCCACCTCTTTGAGCAGGAGAGCAGGCTTTCCACCGACACCGGAAATCTCGTCTTCACCGGCCAGGGCGACGACCCGGATACGCTGGAGACGCTGAAGAAACTCGGTTTTACCAGACCGTCCGATATTTCCCGCATCATCCGCACCTGGCACTATGGCCGCTACCGGGCGACGCAATCGGTCGAGGCGCGTGAAAGGCTGACGGAGCTGGCGCCGGAGCTCCTGCGGGTTTTCGGCGAAAGCAAGCGCGCCGACGAGGCGCTGCTGCGTTTCGACAGCTTTATCTCCGGCCTTCCCTCCGGCATCCAGCTGTTCTCGCTGCTCAGCAGCAATCCGGCGCTACTGTCGCTGATCGTCAACATCATGTCCTCGGCACCCCGGCTTGCCGAGGTGATCGCCGCCAAGCCGCATGTCTTCGACGGCATGCTCGATCCCGGCCTGATGGCCGAGCTGCCGACGCGCGATTATCTCGGCGAACGGCTGAAGGGCTCGCTTGCTCAGGCCCGCCACTATGAAGAAGTGCTCGACCGGCTGCGCATCTTCGCCGCCGAGCAGCGTTTCCTGATCGGCATCCGCCTGCTCACCGGTGCGATCAACGGCGTGATGGCCGCACGCGCCTTCACCCATCTCGCCGACCTCGTCATTGCGGCGGCACTCGATGCCGTGGTCGGCGAGATGCGGGCCGCGCACGGCGACTATCCCGGCGGGCGCATCGCGGTCGCCGGCATGGGAAAGCTCGGCAGTTTCGAGCTGACGGCCGGTTCCGACATCGATCTGATCCTGCTCTATGATTATGACGATGCGGCTTCCGAATCCGACGGGCCGAAGCCGCTCGATGCGACGCGTTACTTCACCCGCATCACCCAGAGGCTGATGGCCGCCTTGTCGGCGCCGACCGCCGAAGGCGTGCTCTATGAGGTCGACATGCGGCTGCGCCCATCCGGGAACAAGGGGCCGGTTGCCACCCGCATCAATGCCTTCGGCAAGTATCAGCGCGAAGAGGCATGGACCTGGGAGCATATGGCGCTCAGCCGCGCCCGGCTGATTTGCGGCAATGAAAGCCTGATCGTCGAGGCGGAACATATCGTCCGCGAGGTGCTGTCGGCCGATCGCGATATTGCCAAGGTGGCGCATGATGTCGCCGAGATGCGCGAATTGATCGACAAGGAAAAGCCGCCCTCCGGCCCGTGGGACCTGAAGCTCATTCCCGGCGGCGTCATCGATCTCGAATTCATCGCCCAGTATCTGGCGCTGATCGCGCCGACCAGGGGCGTCGGCATTGCCGTGAATGGAGTGAGCACTGGTGAAGCCCTGAAGGTGCTTGGCGACCGGCTGATGGCGACGTCCGATCTCGATATATGTCTCGAGGCCTTCACGCTTTACACCGGACTTTCGCAGCTGATCCGCCTCTCCATCGACGGCCTGTTCGATCCGAAGGATGCGCCGGCCGGTCTTGTCGAACTCGTCTGCCGCGCCGGCGACTGCCCTGACATCAAGACGTTGGAAGCGGAGGTGAAGCGGCTGTCGAAAGCGGTTCGGAAAATATTCCTGAATGTCGTGAAAGCCTGATCTCACACCAGAGGGAACGACCGCGAGGATTATCTCGAGCATGGCCTGTAGGATTCTCGTTTAGCCAGTCGTCTTCAGGACAAAGCTTTGGAGAACACCAATGACGATTACCATTACCGCTTTTGAACGGTCGCCCGATCGCGGCAGGGGTCTGGCACGTGACATGCGCGTTCGCTGGGCGCTTGAGGAAGTGAGCCAGCCTTACGACGTTCGTCTTGTTTCGTTCAAGACGATGAGAGAACCCGCACATCTGGCTCTTCAGCCTTTCGGGCAGATTCCGACCTATGAGGAAGGCGATCTCGCACTGTTCGAGTCCGGGGCGATCGTCTTCCATATCGGCGAGCGCCATGCGGGTCTGCTGCCGGACGATGCGAATGCCCGGGCGCGCGCGCTCACATGGATGTTTGCCGCGCTCAACACGGTGGAACCACCGATCTTCGACCGCGCTCTCGTCATGATCCTCGAGCGCGACAAGCCTTGGTACGACCATCGCCTTTCTGCCCTCGAGGTCAGCATCCGGAAACGGCTGGACGATCTTTCCCGTGCCCTTGGCGAAGCCGACTGGCTCGATGGTGCGTTCAGCGCCGGTGACCTGCTGATGGTGTCGGTGCTGCTCAGGTTGAAGGGATCTGCTATACTGGAGCAATATCCGAACCTCTCTGCCTATGTCGCCCGCGGCGAAGCGCGGCCGGCATACAAGCGTGCTTTCGCCGCTCAGCTGGCGGTTTTCACCGCCGCATCGGCCGGCTAAATGAGGTCGGCTCTAAATATCATCCGGAATGCGCAGCGAGATCACGGTGCCGATCGCTTCGCGTGAGCGGATCTTCATGCGGCCGCCATGCAGCGAGGTCAGCGAGCGGGAGATGGCGAGCCCGAGGCCGGAGCCACCCTTGCTCTTGGCATATTGGCTTTGCACCTGCTCGAAGGGCTGGCCGATCTTCGACAGCGCCGAGCGTGGAATGCCGATGCCGGTGTCGGCGATGGTGACGACGACAGCGCCATCGACGCGGCGGGTGCGCACTGCGATGCGGCCGCCATTGTCGGTGAACTTCACCGCATTGGAGAGCAGGTTGAGCAGCACCTGTTTCATCGCCCGGCGGTCGGCCATCAGCGTCAGGCCGGAGCAGATGCGCTGTTCGATGACGATGTTCTTTTCAGCCGCGGGCATGGCGGTGAAGCGCAAGCTTTCCTCGATCAGCGGCACAAGATCGATGCGCTCGCAATGCAGCCTGACATGGCCGGCTTCGATCTTCGACATGTCGAGAATGTCGTTGATGACGTTGAGCAGATGTTTGCCGCTGTCATGGATATCGCGGGCATATTCGTCGTATTTCAGCGAGCCGAGCGGACCGAACATCTGGTTCTGCAGGATTTCCGAGAAGCCGAGGATGGCGTTGAGCGGCGTGCGCAGCTCATGCGACATGTTGGCGAGGAACTCCGATTTCGCCTTGTTGGCGGCCTCGGCGCGTTCCTTCTCTGCCTGGTAGTTGGCGTTGGCCGTCGAAAGCTCGGACTTCTGGATCTCCAGCGTCTGGCGCGAGGCGGAGAGATCGCCGATGGTCGCCATCAGCCGGCGCTCGGATTCGCGCAGCCGCTCCTGATGGCGTTTCATCAGCGTGATGTCGGTTCCGACCGAGACCCTGCCGCCGTCGCGGGTGCGCCGCTCGTTGATCTGCAGCCAGCGCTCGTCGGCAAGCTGCACCTCCGTCGTACGCGAATAACCGGAGCCGTCGGCATCGGAAATCCGCCGCTCGATGACAGGCCGGGCGGCGGCGGCATTGACCGTCGAGCGCTCGGTGCCGGGCACGAGCACGCTGTCCGGCAGGCCATAGGCCTGCTGGAAATGCGTGTTGCACATGACCAGCCGATCGTTCTTGTCCCAGAGCACGAAGGCTTCCGAGGTGCATTCGATGGCGTCGGCTAGGCGCTGGTCGGCTTCTGCGTAGCGCTGGGCGAGCCGATGCTGTTCGGTCACGTCCATGGCGATGCCGATCAGGTGCATACGGCCGGAATTGCTGCGGATCACCTGGGCGCGCGCCCGCATCCAGACATAATGGCCGCCGGCATGGCGCATGCGGAAGATCTGGTCGACCTGGCCGGAAGCGCCCTTGCCGATGGCGCGCGCGATCTCGTAGAGTCCGCCGTCATCGGGATGCATCAGGCGGGCGGCTTCGCCGAAACCCATCGTCTTGTCGGAGCCCGGCAGACCGAGCATGTCGTACATCGAGCGCGACCAGAAGAATTCGCGGTTCTCGAAATCGAAATCCCAGAGGCCGCAGCGGCCGCGCGACAGCGCCGTCTCGACGCGCAGGTTCGATTCCAGGAAGATGTCGTCGGCGTCGCGGGCGCGCTTCACCTGCGTGTAATAGGCATAGAGGATGACGAGCAGGATGGAGGAGATGCCGGCAAACAGCGTGACGTTGAGCGCCAGTTCCTCGCGCCAAAGCTGCCCGATTTCGTCGAGCGAGGTGGCGGCGACGATATAACCGCCGGCATTGCCCATCAGCGTGATCTCGGCATAGTGCGGCACGCCGCCGATCGTCGTTTCGATGACGCCGGCGCGATCGCCGAAGCGGCGGATCGCCGAGACCTCGGGGAAGAAATCGCCGACATTGCTACCGACATGCGAAAGCCCGGCGGTGGTCGCGGCAAAAACCTTGCCGCTTGCCTGCACGAGCAGCACGAAAGCGCCGCTGTCCAGCCGGTCCTGCGGCAGGTATTTGGCGAGGCGGGCCTGCGCCCCGGTGATATCGCCGCTGTCGAAGATGTCGGCCGCATCGGCAAACACCGCAGAGGCGGTCGCCGCTGAAAGTGCGGTGGCATGGCGAGCCGAGGCCTCCAGCCGCCCGTATTCGCTCATCATGCCAAAGAAATGCGAGGCGGCGACGACGGAGAGGAAGGCGACGATCAGCGCCGGGATGGCCCGCTTCAAGACCAGCTCGGCCTTCGGCAGATAACGGAGAAGTGGTTCCGATGTCGCATGGCCCGAAAGGCTGTCGCGCCAGGCTTTGAGCCCGTCAAAATCGACACGCAGCCGTCCTCCGGCCACGGTTGCCCGCCGCACGTCCATCATCTCTTCGCCTTGTCCCTCGTGTGATTCGCGCGCCGCTCGCTCGAACCTGACCTAGAGAATCATGGGTGATTCGCCTTGTCCAGAGGCAAAGGTAAAAATCCGTTAACTATTTATAATTTCGGGTTTTTCCGGGTGATTCGAGGTGATGGGCGACCGGCCGTGGAATATTTCCTGATGGCCGGTCGAATCAAATTACCCTTTAAGCGTGCGCTCGACGATATCGCGCACGTCGGTCGAAAGATCGGCGGCCCGCTCGATCTCGATCAGCGCCGAGCGGGCGTGATCGGCACGCACGGGTTCGAGCGAGCGCCAGGAGCGCATCGAGGTGAGGATGCGGGCGGCAAGCTGTGGGTTGCGCCCGTCGATATCGAGAATCTGATCCGCGAGGAAGCGATAGCCTTCGCCATCGGCGCGGCCGAATCCGGTCGGGTTGGCAAAGGCGAAGGTGCCGACCAGCGACCGCATCCGGTTCGGATTGGTGCGCTTGAAGAGCGGATCGTCCATCAGGGCACGGACCCGTCCCAGGGTTTTTGCGCCCGGAATGCCGGCCTGGATCGCGAACCATTTGTCGATGACGAGCGCATTTTCCTCGAAGCGGTCACGGAAGGTGGCGAGCGCCTCGCTCGTCTCCGCGCTGTCGGGAAAACGATGGGCGAGGATGGTCAGCGCATGGCTGAGATCGGTCATATTGTTGGCCGCATCGAAGGCGGCCTTGGCGCGGGCCGGCGTCTCTTCGGCATGCGAGAGGTAGGTGAGGGCGCTATTGCGCAGCGCCCGCAACCCGGCGCTTTTCGCATCCGGGTTGAAATCGCCTGATGTCGTCATCGCTGCGTAGAGGCCGGCAAAGACATCCTTTCCGGCATCGGCGATCTGTTTCAGGACCGCCTGCCGGCCGGCATGGATGGCATCGGGATCGTTGTTGCCGCCGAGTTCACGGGCGATATCGGATTCGCTCGGCAGAGCCAGCGCCTGGGCGCGGAAGGCGGGCTCGAGGCTCTCGTCGGCGGCGGCGGCAATCAGCGTCTCGACGAAGGTCGCCTCGCAGATCACAGGCTTGCCCTCGCGGGCGTCGCGTGCCGCTTTCAGCAGGTTCGGCAGCGCCAGATCGGTCAATGCCTGCCAGCGGGCGAAGTGATCGGTCTCATGGCGGGCGAGATGGGCAAGATCGGCCGGGCTCTGATCGAAATGCAGGTTGATCGGCGCCGAGAAGCTGCGGTTGATCGAAACGACCGGCCGCGAACCAACGCCATGGAACACGGCCGTCTGCGTGCGGCCTGTGAGATGCAGCACCTCGCCGGCATATTCCGCGCCGTCGACCGAGGTCGGCTCGATCTTGCCGCCGTTTTCGCCAAACAGCGCGAGGCTGAGCGGAATATGCATCGGCTCCTTGCTCGGCTGGCCGGGCGTTGCCGGGATCATCTGTTCGAGCGACAGGGTGAAGCTGCCGGCCGCCGCATCATAGCTGCCCGATGCGGTGACGAGCGGCGTGCCGGCCTGATGGTACCAGAGCGAAAATTGCGTGAGGTCGCGCCCGCTTGCATCCTCGAAGCATTTGACGAAATCCTCGATCGTCACGGCCTCACCGTCATGGCGGTCGAAATAGAGGTCCATGCCTTTCTTGAAGCCGTCCTTGCCGAGCAGCGTCGCAATCATGCGCGTGACTTCGCTGCCCTTTTCATAGACGGTCGTCGTGTAGAAATTATTGATCTCGCGATATGTCGTCGGCCGCACCGGATGGGCGAGCGGGCCGCCATCCTCCGGGAACTGCTCCGATTTCAGGTGGCGCACTTCGGCGATGCGCTTGACGGCGCGCGAGCGCTGGTCGGAAGAGAATTCGTGGTCGCGATAGACCGTCAGGCCTTCCTTGAGGCACAGCTGGAACCAGTCGCGGCAGGTGATGCGGTTGCCGGTCCAGTTGTGGAAATATTCATGCGCGATGATCGTTTCGATATTGGCATAGTCAGCATCGGTGGCGATCTCGGGATCGGCAAGCACGTATTTGTCGTTGAAGACGTTGAGGCCCTTGTTCTCCATCGCGCCCATGTTGAAATCGGAGACGGCGACGATCATGAAGATGTCGAGATCGTATTCGCGGCCGAACCTCTCTTCATCCCACTTCATCGAGCGTTTCAGCGCGTCCATGGCATAGGCTGCGCGCGGCTCCTTGCCGTGCTCGACATAGATCTTCAGCACCACCTCGCGGCCGGACATGGTCGTGAACGTGTCTTCGACGACGCCGAGATCGCCGGCGACGAGCGCAAAGAGATAGCTCGGCTTCGGATGCGGATCGAACCAGGCGGCGAAATGCTTGCCGGGGCCATAACCGGCGCCGCCGAGGAAGTTGCCGTTCGACAAAAGCAGCGGGTTGGCGTCCTTGTCGGCGATGATGTTGACCGTGAACGGCGCAAGCACGTCGGGCCGGTCGGGGAAATAGGTGATGCGGCGGAAACCCTCCGCCTCGCATTGCGTGCAGTAGATGCCGCCGGTGCGGTAAAGGCCCATCAGCTTGGTATTGGCCTCAGGGTTGATGACGGTGGTGATCGTCAGTTCGAAGGGCGCGCTCTCCGGCAGGTCGCGCACCGTCAGGCTTTCCGGTGTTGCGTCGTAACGCGAAGGGTCCAGTTCCACCTGATCGAACAGCAGCCCCGACAGCGTCAGTTCGTCGCCGTCGAGAACGATCGGCGCTGCCGGATCGGTGCCCGGGCGACGATGAAAGATCAGACGTGCCTCGACCTTTGTCTCCGTCGGGTCGAGTTCGAAAGTCAGGTCCACACGTTCCAGCACGAAGTCGGTGGGACGGTAATCTGCCAGATGAATGACCTGGCCGGTATCTGTTCGCATGGTGTTTCCTGAAGACCGTTATTTGATAACCGCGGAATACAGAGGCGGGCGCACTCTGCCATAAATTTTGCCGGGAATGATTACATTAAAGTCTGAACTAAACTTAAAGCAAATTGCCCGCGAACACCAAGTTCGCGGGCAAAATATCTTATTGGACGTGGATGAACGCCACCGGCGCAGGATGAGTGCTACTTAAGATTGAGGGAGGCCTTGATCATCGCGTCGTTTTCCGTCTGCTGCACAACGACGCCGTACCAGCCGAGCCCGTCGTAATCCTCGTAACCGAGAGTGCGCGCGAAGGCGACGATCGAGCCGTTATTGTCGTAATAGCTGCCTTTCGCCTGGCCGGCCGGATTGGCGAGCGCGAAATGGGAAAAGAGCAAGGCGGGATTGGTGGTGGCGATCAC
Organism: Rhizobium acaciae; assembly: GCF_025941625.1. Classification (NCBI taxonomy): domain Bacteria; kingdom Pseudomonadati; phylum Pseudomonadota; class Alphaproteobacteria; order Hyphomicrobiales; family Rhizobiaceae; genus Rhizobium; species Rhizobium acaciae. The sequence goes on along the minus strand of NZ_JAPCZO010000012.1, from coordinate 13,053 downwards.
CCGGCTCTTGCCGTCGAGCAGCATGACCGTCGTTTTTTCCGCCAGCTGCGGCGGCAGGTTCGCCTCTTTCTCGACGATCGCCTGGCCCTGGTTCTGCCAGTCGAAATAGACGCCGAGCGTGCCGACCAGCCGTCCGTCGAGCTTGCCCTCTTCGCGGATGCCTGTGGCATAAACGAGCGCATGCCTGGCGTCGTGGAGCGGGCTCGCTTTGACATCATCGACGATATAAGCGTCGCCGGAGGAGCAGGCCGACGCCGCGCGGAACCACGGATCGCCGGCAAGGCTCGTGCCTGAGATCTTGCGCTGGAACTTGGGATTGGCGGATGCGATCACCTTGCCCGAGAGATCGGTCATGACGAGATCGAGATAGACAGTGTAGAAGCGGTTGATGGCGCCGAGACGCTCCGCCGCAAAGGCGACGGTTTCCCGGCCCGGGTTCTGCAGCGCCTGCCAGAGCGCTGGATCCGTCGCCCACCAGCGCACATCGGCCGTGCGCTCGAAAAGATTGCGGACGATGAGCTGCACCAGTGTCTGCGCCAGATCGGTGAGGCGAACGCCCTCCATCTCCTCGACCAGCGAATCGGCCATGGCGCGGCTGAGGCCGATGCGGCCGAGCACGTTGCTCTCGAACCTGCCGGTGATATCGGTTGCGATCTGCGCCAGCCGCTGCACCTCGTTGGCAACGACGGCAAAGCCCTTTCCGGTCTCGCCGGCCCTGGCCGCCTCGATCAGCGCATTGATCGCCAGCAGCTTGATCTGCTTGACGATATGAGTGTTGTCGGCGCTGAAGCGCTCGAGGTCGGTGCTGATGCCGTCGGTGACGACGCGCATGGAGCGCGGGGTCGCATTCTGCGACTGGGCAATGGTTTCGGCGCTAAGCGGCTTCATTAAATGGGATCCTGAAAGGAGCGGGCAATTGTTTGTGCGGTGAAGAAAATTTCGAGATCAGCGATAAAAAACGATGCTTGCCTATGGTTTTCAATTGGTTAACGCCGAGCGCTGGGAGATGAACATTTTGGGGGTGAATGGCTCAAATAGGGAAATTTCAGAGCAGTGGCGCGCATGCAGCACGGTTGAGCCCCCGGCTGACGGCGATTCCATGATTCTCTCATATTGATTGCGGTTTTTTCGCCAATCGGGTTTTTCTTTCGCTACGATGGGTGACGTCACCTGCTGCGTTCCCGAGTCGAACGCGTCTCCCCGTTCCGGTTAAGTCAGTATCAAGAGCCAGGATCATGCACTCGGTTCTCAGAAACCCGATGAGAGGCATTGCGCTGAAAGTCTCGTCGGTCGTGGTCTTCCTGGCCATGCAGACCTTCATCAAGCTGGCGGGCTCAGACATCCCGCCGGGGCAGGTCACCTTCTGCAGGTCGTTCTTCGCGCTTTTCCCGATCATGGCCTATTTGGCCTATAACAGGCAGCTGCGCGCCGCCTTCTACACCGCCAATCCAATCGGTCACCTGAAGCGCGGCACGATCGGCATCTTGTCGATGGCTTTCGGTTTCTACGGGCTGCTGCATCTGCCGCTGCCGGAGGCGATCGCGCTCGGCTACGCGCTGCCGCTCGTCGCCGTCATCTTCGCTGCCGTTTTTCTCGGCGAGACCGTGCGCATCTATCGCTGGAGCGCCGTCCTGGTCGGCATCGTCGGCGTCGCTATCGTTTCCTGGCCGAAACTCACGCTGTTTCGCGACGGCGGCATGGAAGCGGAACAGGCCGTCGGCGCGCTCTGCGTGCTGCTGTCTGCCGTTCTCGGCGGCGTGGCGATGATCCAGGTGCGCCGCCTCGTCGAGGAAGAGAAGACGGCGACGATCGTGCTTTATTTCTCGATCACCGCCTCGGTCTTCTCGCTGGCTTCTCTTCCCTTCGGCTGGCTCATCCTGGCATGGCCGACGGCGCTCTATCTGATCGCCGCCGGTTTTTGCGGCGGCGTCGCGCAGATCCTGCTGACGGAAAGTTACCGCCATGCCGATGTCTCCACCATCGCGCCGTTCGAATATACGTCGATCCTGCTCGGCGGCATTGTCGCCTACTTCGTCTTCGGCGACGTGCCGAGCGTGACCATGCTGATCGGCACCGTCATCGTCGTCGCCGCCGGCATCTTCATCATCTATCGCGAGCATCAGCTGGGCATCGAGCAGAGAGAGGCGCGCAAGGCCACGACGCCGCAAGCCTGACGCCTGCAAGCGCATGTTTATCAAGGTTTTAACGCAGGGATTGCGGCGGCTTGAAACTTGCGCTCAAAGAGTGAAAAGAATGGTGAATTCTTGGGATACCGTCGGCCTGTGGAATATGATTGTTGAACATGAGAGAGTATCATTTATTCCAAGCTGTGCATGTCTGAATGGCCGCTGATGCCGGAGGAGCTCTCGGTGTCGTTGCTCCGAACGCTGGCCGGCGAGCGGGGGTGGAGAAAAGCATAATGGCATTCACAGCGGAGCAATTGGTGGGGAACTCTTCCTTTCTGATGAGCATTCGCTTTTTGGCTGGGCAGATGCGCGGCATGTTCGATGCCGGTCCGCGGCTGGCGCGACTGCTCGCCTCCCATCAACGCTGGCTTCTGACTCAGACTGCCTATGCCCTCCACCTGGAATATGATCCGCGCGACCCGACGTCGGGTTTCACTGCCGTTCGGCTGACCGGGCGCATCACCGCGCACAAGGTAGCGAGCCGCAACACCGTGCTCGCTTTCATCGAAGAACTCTATACCTACCGCTTCATAACCCACACGCCCGGTGACGAGCGGCGGCGGCCACGTCATTTCGAGCCGGCCGACGTCAGCCATCAGGGAATGTTTGCCTGGCTTTTTTCCAATCTCGGCGCGCTCGACCTGCTCGACGGCGGTCAAAGGGCCGCCTTTTTCCAGGCAAATCCATCACTGATGCGGCTCATTCAGCCGCGCATTGCCCGCCATTGCCTCGAAGATGCCGCCTGGCGCGAGCCGCCGGAGCAGGTGGCGCTCTTCCTCTGGACGGAAGCCGGCGGCCTCGTCGTCGACAACTTCATCGCCCGGATGGCCATGGAAAGCAGCGAGCCGAAGAGGCTGTCCGTCGGCCGTGTCGAAACCCGCGCGCTCGCGGCCGATTTCATGATGTCGCGCACCCATCTGCAGCGGCTGCTGGCAAAAGCGGCGCAACGCGGCTGCGTCGGCTGGCAGGACGAGCCGCGCAAGACGCACCTTTGGATATCGCGGGATTTCGTCGAGGAATATTGCGCCTGGCAGGCGGTCAAGTTCGCCTATGTCGACGAAGCCTTCGAATGGGCGAAGGCCCAGATCGAGGAAATGGCGGTCTGATCAGAGAACGATGGCTGTAGCGTCTGCTCTAATAGGCGCGCCGACATCGACCGGCTTGACCAAAAGCTCGCGTTCATATTCCCGCGCGGCGCAGACGGCGACGCGGATGTGCTCGAAGGTTTCGATGTTGCGCAGAAGCGATATCAGGATCGTCGACATGTTGGGTACTCTTGACACGAAAGGGCAGGCGAAGTGCCTGCCGCTCAATATTGCTGGAAGTCCGAAAAAACGGCGTTCGGGCGCGCCGTACGGCTGTTGATGCCGGTGCCGCGGGCAATCATCTGTTCGTTCGTGGCAAAGCCGAAACGGCTGTAGCCCTGAGTGGAACGAACCTGGTCGCCGGCGAGGCGAAGGGTTTCAAACCCGCTATGGATAGGACGAAAACGCTTGTTCATGGCCTTGGTTCCTGTGATTCCTCCCAAGACACAGCTGATATTGCGATGCAGCATAGATTCCGCAATGCATCACGGCGGGATGCAGCCATGCGAAAATCGCATAGATTGATTCACAAATTATTCAACTTTGGCTAATTTCTAAGCAAAGAGAGGGACTTAAGCTTCGCTTGAAAGGCGAGCAGGTCATTCCAGGCCAGCCGCTTGTTTACAGGTGCGGTTAACAGATCCTGCGGATGCAGGCTGGCTATGGCAGGAATGACACAGTCCGCAGCGGCAATCTCCTTCCAACGGCCGCGCAACCCGTGAATCGTGTCGCTTTCGCCGAAAAAGAAACGCGCCGAAAAATTGCCGAGCAGCAGGATCGCCTTCGGTTCGGCAAGCGCGATCTGCCGCTCGATGAAGGGTCGGCAGATGTCCATTTCCGCGGCCGAGGGCGCACGATTGCCAGGTGGTCGCCAGGGGATGACCTGCGTCAAGAGAATGGCTGAGCGCGTCAGCCCGATCGCCGCCAGCATCTTGTCGAACAGCTGGCCGGATTTTCCCGAGAAGGGCATGCCCTCGCGATCGTCTTCGGCGCTCGGCGCCGAGCCGATCACCATGATCCTGCTTTCGGCATCGCCGCTGGCAAAGATGGTCGAGCGGGCGCTGTGTTTGAGGTTGCAGCCGTTGAAGGATTCGATCGCGGTCTTGAGCTCGACGAGCGATCGCGCGGTTTCGGCGACGAAGCGCGCCTGCTGCACCGCCTCGCCATCCGGGATTGCCGGTTGCGGACCGGACGCTGCGCGTTCGGCAGGCGCTGGGCGCACCGCTGCATTCGGGCGCACCGGTGCCTGACCTGGGGCAGGGCGTTCCCCAGCGGCGGGACGTTGCTGCTGCGCCTGTGCCGCCGCCGGGCGGCGGGCGGCCTTCATCGCTTCGAACTCGGCGAAGCGGTCGATCGCCTCTTCCTCCAGCAGCCATTCCACGCCGGCATCGGCATGGAAATGCAGAAGCGCTGCGAGCTCGGCTGGGGAAAGGTCGTTGGCGGAGATCATGCGGGCAAGCTTAGCGGAGTGACAGTGGCATTGAAAGGGCGGGCGGCCGATTGCCCGCCCTTGCCGGCTCTATTGCACAGTCCATTGCGTGATGTCGTCGCGTTCGCCGATCAGCGCCAGGCCATGGGCAATCGACAACAGCTCGCCGCCGCTTTCGATCCGGTCGCGCTCGAAGCGTTCGGTAAAGATGCGGCGCACCGCCGGCACGAAGGAGGTGCCGCCGGTCAGAAACACCTTGTCGATCTCCGCAGGCTTCGTCTCGGTCTTGTCGAGCACGTCATCGAGTGCGCTTTCGATGCGGGCGAGATCATCGGCGATCCAGCCTTCGAAGTCGCTCCGCTTGATGCTGCGATGTCCGCTGCGGCCAAGCGGCGCGAAATCGAAGGGCGCTTCCTCTGATGCCGAGAGCGCCATCTTCGTCGCCGACACCGCCTGATAGAGCGGGTAGCCCTCGTCATGATCGATCAGGTCGATGAAGATTTCGAGCTTTTCCGGTTCCAGGCTGGTGCGCACCAGCTTCTTCAGATCCTCGAATTCGCGCGTCGTCTTGAAGATCGACAGCTGGTTCCAGCGGCCGAAGCTGGAATAGTAGTTGGACGGCACTTCGAGGATTTTGTCGAAGCTTTTGAAATGGCTGCCCTTGCCGATCAGCGGTGCGACGATGTTGTCGATCATCCTGTAGTCGAAATGGTCGCCGGCGACGCCGACGCCGGAATGGCCGATCGGCGTTGCCGTCAGCTTGCCGGCGACGGTCTCGAAGCGGATCAGCGAATAGTCGGTCGTGCCGCCGCCGAAGTCGGCGACCAGCACGGTGGCATCCTGCTTCAGGTTCTGCGCGAAATAGAAGGCGGCGGCGACCGGCTCGTAGACATAGTGGATTTCGGGAAAGCCGAAGCGCGACAGCGCCGCGTTGTAGCGCTCGGTCGCCAGCGCCGGATCGGGGCTGGCGCCGGCAAAGTGCACCGGCCGGCCCGTGACGATGCGACCGACATCCGAAGGCCAGTTGTCGCCGGCATAGTTGCGCAGCCGCCGCACGAAGATCTCCATCAGATCCTCGAAATTATGCCGCTTGGCGAAAATCAGCGTGCCCTGGAACAGCGCACTTGCCGCAAAGGTCTTGATCGATTGCAGGAAGCGACATTCGCCGGGATTGTCGATGAATTGGCGGATCGCCGCATGGCCTGCTTCCACCTTCAGCGCCGAAGCGCCGAGCTGGGCATCCTTCATGAAGGAAAGCGCCGTGCGCATGCTGTCTGCCGTACCCTCCGTGCTCGTGAACGCCATCGAACGTGTCGCCCCGCCATCCGCCATGGCGAGAACCGTATTCGTCGTGCCGAAGTCGAAACCCAGCGCCTGAGCCATGCCCGCACCTCTTCATGCCGATTGTTATTGGAGACGGAGCATCGCTCCGCGAGAGGGCGTAAGCACGCCCCGGAATCAGGAGGGCGGGTGATGCCACAGGGGCGTGACATATTCAAGAGGAGCGGAAGTTGATGTGATCGCGGGCGCACTTCTTCTCCCGGTTAGAAGAAGAAGTGCGCCGCAAGGGTCAATCGGCAATGCCGAATTCAGAGGGCCGTCATCACTCGGCGGCCATTGCCCTTGCCTCTTCCAGCTCCGGCTCCACGACCTTCCTGTGGCCGATCAGGCGGCCGAGGAAGTTTCCGAAGCGGTCCATCTCGACGAAGATGACTGGGGTGATGAAGAGCGTCAGCATCTGCGAGACGATCAGGCCGCCGACGACGGCGATGCCGAGCGGCTGGCGCAGTTCCGAGCTTGCGCCGGTGCCGAGCGCGATCGGCAGGGCGCCGAGCAGGGCGCAGAAGGTCGTCATCATGATCGGCCGGAAGCGTCGCACGCAGGCCTCGTGGATCGCCACCGTCGCCTTTTCGCCGGTCGTGCGCATGGTCTCCACCGCCACGTCGATCATCATGATCGCGTTCTTCTTGACGATGCCGATCAGCATCAGCAGGCCGATAAGGGCGATGATCGACAGGTCGAAACCCATGATCTTTAGCGCCAGCAGCGCACCGAATGCCGCCGCAGGCAAACCGGAAAGGATGGTGAGCGGGTGGATGAAGCTCTCGTAGAGCACGCCGAGCACGACATAGATGGTCAGCACCGCCGCCAGGATGAGATATGGCGTATTGCCCTGAGACTGCTCGAAGATCTGCGCTGTACCGCCATAGGAGGTGAAGACGTCGGCCGGCATGCTCATTTCCGTCTTGATCTGGTCGATTGCCGCCGTCGCGTCGCTGAGCGAGACGCCTTCCGGCAGGTTGAAGGAAACGGTGGTCGAGACAAGCTGGCCCGTCTGGTTGATTGTCACAGGGCCGACCGTGCGCTCGACATGCGCGAAGTTTGAAAGCGGCACCAGGCTGCCATTGGCCGAGGCGACACGGATTTCCGAGAGCTTCTGGTCGTCCCAGGGCTTGCTGGTGTCATATTCGACGATGACGTCGTAGCTGTCGCCGGTCGACTGGATTTCCGCCGCTGCATATCCGCTGAAGGATTCCTGCAGCGTCGTGCGCAGCGTGTCATTGTCGATCCCGTAGGCGGAGGCCCGCTCGGTATCGATGACGATATTGGCCTGCAGGGCGTTGTTCTGCGCGTCCGACGTCACGTCCGTGAAGAGGCGATCCTTGCGCATCGCCGCCTGGATCTTGCCGGCCCAGAGGTTGGTCTGGTCGGCGTTCAGTGCCTGCACGACCAGCTGATATTGGCTGGCCGTCTGGCGACCGCCGAAGCGCAGGCTCTGGTTCGGTGTCACGAAGGCCTGCAGGCCGGGGATCTTGTTGATCGCCGTGCGCAGTTCGCGCAGCGTCTGGTCAAGCGGCGGACGTTCCTTCTTGTCCTTGAGTTCGACGAACATCGAGCCGTTGTTCTGCGGTTTGTTGGGATTGCCGCCGATCGTCGACATCACATGGTTGACCGCCGGGTTCGCCTTGACGACGGCTGCCGCCTGCTGCTGCAGCGCCGCCATGGCGGAATAGGAAATATCCTGACGAGCTTGCGTGCTGATCGTCAGGCGGCCGATATCTTCCTGCGGGAAGAAGCTCGTCGGCAGCGTCATGAAGAAATAGATCGTCAGTGCGACAGAGGCGAGGAAAACGCCGAGGATCGTGGGGCGGTGGCGAAGGCACCAGCCGACAGCCCTGTCATAACCGCGCAGCGTCCGTTCGAAGCCGGCATCGAAGATGCGGATGATGAGCGGCGGGCGGCTCTGGTGGTTGGACAGACGCGAGGCGAGCATCGGCGTCACGGTCAGCGAGACGATTGCCGAGGAGATGATCGCAATCGCAACCACCATGCCGAATTCGTTGAACACGCGGCCGACAACGCCGCCCATCAGCAGGATCGGGATGAACACCGCGATCAACGAAACCGACATGGAAATGATGGTGTAGCTGACTTCGCCCGCACCCTTGATCGCCGCTTCCCGCACGGGCATGCCTTCCTCGACATGGCGCAGAATGTTTTCGAGCATGACGATGGCGTCGTCCACCACGAGCCCCACCGCGAGCGTCAGCCCGAGCAGCGAGATGTTGTCGATACTGTAGCCCAGCACATACATCATACCGAAGGTCGAGATCAGCGACAGCGGAACGGCAAGCCCGGGAATGATCGTTGCTGTCGCATGGCCGGTAAAGAGGTAGATGACGAGAACGACGAGGCCGATCGTCAGCAGCAGCGTGAACTTCACGTCGGAGATGGCATCGCGAATCGGCTTTGCGGCGTCATTCATGACGACCGTGTTGACCGAGGGTGGGATTTCGGCGTGAAGCTGCGGCAGCTTGGCGTTGATCGCATCAACGACATCGACCGTATTGGCATCCGGCTGGCGCTGGATGGCGAGGATGATGCCGCGCTGGCCGTCATACCAGCTGCCGGTATATTGATTCTCAACACTGTCTTGCACATCGGCAATATCGCCGAGGTGGATCGGCGCGCCGTTCGGATTGGCAATGACGAGCGAACGGAATTGTTCGGCGCTGGTGCGCTGCGTGTTCGCCGTGATGGTCATGCTCTGCGAATTGTTCTGCAGCGTTCCCACAGGCTGCTGGCTGTTGGCGGCAGCAAGCGCCTTGTTCACTGTGTCGATGCCGATGCCGCGGGTCAAAAGCTTGTTGGGATCGACCTCGACGCGAACGGCATAGGTCTGCGCACCGTAGACGCTGACCTGGGCAACGCCGGGAAGCGTCGAAAGCGACGGCGAGATGATGTTCTCGGCGATGTCGTCAAGCTTGCTGCGCGGCATGGTGTTGCTCTGCACCGAGAGCAGCATGACAGGCGCATCGGCCGGGTTCGTCTTGCGATAACTCGGCGGCGTCGTCAGATTGTCGGGCAGTTGCCGGGTGGCATGCGAAATCGCCGCCTGCACATCGGCTGCGGCCGCATCGATATTACGACTGAGGTCGAACTGCAGCACGATGCTGGTGCTGCCGAGCGAACTGGAGGCGCTGATTTCGGTGATCCCGGGAATGGTCTCGAATTGCTTGATCAGCGGCGTCGAAACCGAGGTCGCCATCGTCTGCGGCGAGGCGCCGCTTAACTGCGCCGAAACGTTGATGGTGGGAAAATCGACCTGCGGTAGCGCTGCGACGGGTACGAGCTGATAACCGGCAAGACCGGCCAGAATGACGCCGATCGCAAGCAGCGTCGTCGCGACGGGGCGCTGGATACAGAAATTCGGGATCATTGCTGAGCTCCCACCGCGATCGTCTCGGAGGGCTGCTGTTGCCGAGGCTCTTCGGCGGAGGCGACATCAAGCGCCTTTTCATCGAACTGCTCGTTGATCGCCTGCTGGTCGCTGAGCTGGCCCTGGCCCTCGACGACGACGTGGTCGCCTGCCTGAAGACCCGATTCTATGGCAGTGAAGCCGCCATTTGCGCGGGCAACGGTGACGGCCGTCAGATGCGATTTGCCGTCCTTGGCGACGAAGGCGAAGAACCCCTCCGGGCCGGGGCTGACGGCAACCGTCGGCACCACCACCTGCTGTTCGTCATTGTTGAAATGCACCACGATGTTGACCGACTGGCCGGGCCAGAGCGCACCGGAGGCATTCTCGAATTTCGCCTTGGCAAGGATCGTGCCCGAGGCGGTGTCGACCGTATTGTCGTAGAAGCTGATCTCACCCTTTCGCACTTGCCCCTTGGTGGAATTGGGGGCGGTGCTGACCTCGACCGGTCCGCCTGCCAGAGCGCTCTTCAGCTCCCGCAAATAGCGTTCCTGCAGATGGAATTTCACATAGATCGGATCGTATTTCGCAATAGTGACGATTGCCGCGCCGGCGCTGAGGAAAGCGCCCTTGCTGACAACAATATCGCCGAGCCGGCCGTCGAAGGGAGCGCGGATGTCGGTGTGCTCCAGCAAGATCTGATCGGAGGCCAGCGAAGCCTTGTCGGCGTCAACAGTGGCTGCGGCGGTATCGCGGGCGGCGACTGCCTGGTCGAGGCTCTGCTGAGTGCCGGCCTTCTGGTTGAAGAGGTCCTGCGCGCGCGTCAATGCGGTCTCGGCTTCCGAAAGGGTTGCCGCGTCGCGCACGATCATCGCATTGTCCTTGTCAACGGTGGCCTTGGCCGTCCGGTCGTCCAGCTTGGCGATCAGGTCGCCGGCTTTCACAGTCGCCCCATCCTGCGCATCGATGCTGACGATCAGGCCCTGTTCCTGTGCGGCAATGGTCGTATTGTCATCGGCATCGGCCCAGCCGGTCGCCGTGACATCCATCGGCAGCGTCGTTTTCACGGCTGCGACGGTCTTGACGACGGTTGGGCCGCCGCCGCCGCGTCTGCGCCCGCCGCCCTGATGTTGGCCACCATCCTGCCCCTGATTGGCTTGCGCCTGATTGGCCTGCTGATCGGCCTGTGCCTGCTGCCCGCCGCCATTGCCGCCGGCCGGCTGCTTGATGAACTGCGAGAGGTAGGGAATGCGGGAGGCATAAGGGACCAGATTCCCGAATTGCCAGACGCCGATAGCGGCAATTGCGATAACGCTGACGGTGATCCAAAATTTCTTCATGGGCGAGAACCGGTCTTGAGCAAGGTTGCAAAATTTATGCTCTGATTGAGCTGCTTATATTGCGGCGCAAAAAAGACATAATTCCCGGTGCGCGATCACTAAGTGGTTATAACGGCTTAAAATTTTGTAATGAATATTCCGTAATATTCAAACTATACTAATATAGAGCCAGTGTAATCCGATGCCGTCCGACGGCGGAGGCGAAGGCGGTTCGCCCGGCGACGATGCCGACCCGTATGCCGTCCATCGCGCGGGAAGAACGCGGAAAAACCAGAGAAGGCAGATCGTCATGACTGAGTTGGACGCCAGCGAGTTTCGCTCTCTCATAACGAGCATATATCCTGAACTCACGGCCTCCGTCTTCAGGCTGGCGGCGAAGGGCTGGGATTCGCTTGCCGTCGACGTCGATGACACGCTGATCTTCAAGTTTCCCCGCGATTCGAGTGCGGAAAGAGCGCTTGTGAAGGAAGCTGCCTTGCTCGATGTCGTTCGGCCGTCGCTGTCGATGGCGGTTCCCGACATGCGCATTCACGACGGGCCGCCGATCTTCTCCAGCCATGCCAAGCTCGACGGCGAACATCTCATTGCCGAAGATTACGATGCGCTTGGCGAAGGCGATCGTCAGCGCCTCGCTGAAGATCTCGCGCGTTTTTACGCCGAGCTGCATGTGCTCGATGCCGATCGCATACGGTCCGCCGGTGCCGGGGCTATCCAGCCATGGCAATCGCCCGAGACGGTGCGAATAAAGGCTTTGCCGCTGCTGCCGCCCGACATCAGGAGCTTTGCGCAGGCCATTATTTCCGATTTCGAAGCCTTGCCGCCCGATCCCTACGGCAACATCTACGGCTTCTTCGACGGTCATGGCTGGAACATGGCCTTCGACCATGCGCAAAGGAGGCTGAACGGCATCTATGATTTCGCCGATTCCGGCTTTGGTCCGCTGCACCAGGAATTCATCTACTCGAACTTCATCTCGCCCGATCTGACCGCACGCATCGTATCGGCCTATGAAATGCTGACCGGACGCAGGCTCGACCGGCGGCGCATTGCGATCCTGACCGGCTTCCATCGCCTGTCCGAGCTCGCCGAACTTGCGGACGATCCGGCGAACGTCGAACAGATGATCCGAAGTGTGGCGACATGGGCGGCGGCTGCCCGCGTCGGCTGAGAGGGAATGTCAGACGGATCGTGCCGCGCCGCCATCGCAGCGGATGAGCGAGCCGGTGATATAGCTTGCCGGTTGGCTGCAGAGGAAGGCCGCCGTTGCGGCGAATTCTTCCACCCTGCCGTAGCGGCCGACCGGAATGCGCGCTTCCTTGTCGGTGCGGATCTCCTCGATGCTCTTGCCGGTCCGCTTTGCCGCAGCTCCGTCGAGATCGTCGAGCCGCGCCGTCAGGATGCTGCCGGGCAAGAGCAGGTTGGTGGTGACGCCGAAGCCCGCCACTTCGGAGGCAAGCGTCTTGCTCCAGCCGGCAAGGGCCGGGCGCAGCGTATTCGACAGCGCCAGATTGGCGATTGGTTCGATCACGCCGGACGAGGCAACCGTCAGGATGCGGCCCCAGCCCTGCGCCTTCATGCCGGGCAGCAGCGCATTGGTGAGCGTGATCACGCGAGCGACCATGGAGAGGAAATAACTTTCGAGCTTTTCGCCCGTCATGTCCTCCGTCGTACCGGGCGTCGGTCCGCCGGTATTGTTGACGAGGATATCGAGCCCGCCGAACTTTTCCTTCACCGCCGTCGTCACCATCTCGACGAAGCGTTCGTCCCCGAGATCGGCCCAGATCCAGTCGGCCCGGCCTTTGCCTTCGCCATTGATCGCCTTGCAATTGGCCTCCAGCTGTTCGCCGCTGCGCCCGCAGAGCAGCACGTTCGCGCCCTCACGCGCCAGCGCCACGGCGATGCCCAGGCCGAGGCCGCGCGAGGAGGCGAGGACGAGTGCCCGTTTGCCCTTGATGCCGAGATCCATGATTGTCCTCCGATAGCTTTGAGCGATGTATAAGGCGCAAGCGGCGGAAAAGGAAAGGGGATGTAACCGGTTCGGCAGCGTTTGATAATTGACGTTGACGTAAGCGTTATGTAATTCTTTTCCACGAGGCCTCATCATTGGGCGAATTGGAAGATTGGCTGTCGTATCCCGGCTCGACAATGCTTTCTCGTTTTGACAAGAAAGTGCCATGACGGGATGACGGCCGCGTGCCGCCAAGCGGAGACGAGTGAATGACCGAGACGACTGAGCTGCCCGAACGCGAGAGCATGGAATTTGACGTTGTGATCGTCGGTGCAGGCCCGGCTGGTCTTGCGGCGGCGATCCGGT